>CBDUZM010000101.1:0-8831 GCA_965371685.1 uncultured Spirochaetaceae bacterium
CAGAAGAAGGCTATTCTTTCTTGCTCGAATTCATAATGAGAAAGCTTGGGACGGATGACATTGGGGATTAACAGCAGTATTAGCTTCCGGTAATAAATAAGTTACTGTCTATAATATATCCTTAACTATCATAGTATATTCTTCTGAATTGATGCGAATACAGTTCCGCATACCTGCCCCCCTCGCGAAGCAGGCCCTCGTGAGTTCCTTCCTCGCGGATTTCACCTTTCTCCAGCACTAAAATCCGATCGGAATCCCGGACTGTCGACAGCCGATGGGCAATCACCAGGGTGGTTCGTCCTTTCATCAGTTTCTTGAGAGCCATTTGGACATGTTGTTCGGATTCCGAGTCAAGCGAGGAGGTTGCCTCGTCCAGGAGAAGAATCGGGGCATCTTTCAGTAATGCACGCGCAACGGCTATCCGCTGGCGCTGCCCTCCGGAAAGGTGAATCCCCCTTTCACCTACTAAGGAGTCGTATCCGTCCGGCAGCTCCCTGATAAACTCGTGGGCATAAGCGGCGCGGGCACTCGCTTCTACTGCTTCGAATAAGGCGTCCGGTCGACCGTATTGAATGTTTTCCCGCACGGTACCGTCGAAAAGGTAGCTTTCCTGCGGAACGTAAGCGATAAACTCCCGGAGCTTTTCGAACCGATATTCGTGGATACGTTTGCCATATATGAAAATACTCCCACGCTGTACGTTGTAAAATCCTAAAAGCAGCTTAAACAGGGTGCTCTTTCCTCCGCCGCTCGATCCCACAATAGCGACTTTTTCTCTGCTCAGTATCGAAAGATTCAGATCCTGAAATACCCGAATCCCACCGTCGTAGGTAAAGCCGATCCCATGCAGCTCGATGACACCCGTATGATCCTGGTCGGAATAATCTTCAGCGTTTGCCGGCGCCACCAGTTTCTCATCCGGATGATCGATAATCTCGAAAATCCTGTCTGCACCGGCCAGTGAGCCCTGTATCTGTGAGACATAGTTTCCGAATCCCTGGAACATCCAAAAGGCGCCTCCCAGCAGGTTGATAACGGCCATGAGGGTTCCGAACTCCAATTCTCCCGTAATAATCAGAAAACCACCGATGGCGAAGAAACCGGCAAAACTGAACATGTGCACGAAACTCCCTACCGCCTGCAGGAACATCCGGTAAAAAACTCTTTTCATGGAAAAGTCCCAGGCTTCACTGCCGGCCTTTTCAAATATTTCGAGCATCCTCTTTTTCAGGTTGAATATCTTTATTACTTCTCTACCGGCAATGTTGTCGGTCAATCGTTGAGTAATGACGGAAAGGGCTTCCTGTATTTTCCTGCTTATGCGGCGCATGGACTTAGCCATGATCGAGTTTGATAGAACGATTAACCCGCCGAGTGAAAGAGCAATAAGTCCGAATCTCCATTCGAGAATTAATATGGTGATCAGTGAACCTATACCGGCGATGGTGGTTTGCACTATGCTTTTCATCTGCCATCCGTAAGCCGGATGGGAAGTTTCTACGTCATTTGTCAACCTGCTGATCAAGTCGCCGCTGTGTTTATTCTCAATGAACTCACACGGAATCTCGTATACTTTCACATAGAGGGAGTGAAGCACGTTTCTTTTTATCTCCAGTGTTGTCCGGTAGTAGAGAAACCAGATAAATGGCAGTATTGCCGTAACGATCAACAGACCGAAAAAGAACAATGCCGCGCCGGACAGCAAAGTGTCGGTGTTCTTACCGATAATACCTTCGGTCATCATCTTTATACCGAAGGCTGTTGCCATGTTGGATAAAAAATAATAACTGCTTACGGAGATGAGACCGAAGGGATAAAGGAACCGCCACTTCCCCCTTAAAAATGATAAGAATCGTAATAATTTACTGTTTGGAAATACCTTTTTTAACATATCATTCGTTCCCATCCGGATCCCTGAACTGCTTCATGTACAACTGGCTGTAAAGGCCGTTCTTTCCCATAAGCTCTTCGTGGGTGCCTTCCTCTTTGATATTCCCCTGCTCCAGCACAAGTATTCGGTTGGCATGTTTAATGGTGGAAAGCCTGTGGGCGATGACAATGGCAGTTCTCTTTTCCAGGAGCAGGTTGATGCCCTGCTGTACCTTGAATTCCGATTCCGTATCGAGTGAGGAAGTAGCTTCGTCCAGGAGGAGCACGGGAGCATCCTTCAACAGCGCCCTCGCGATGGCGATTCGCTGCCGCTGACCGACGGACAGCCGTATTCCCCGTTCCCCCACTTCGGTTTCGAACTGCCTCGGAAACTCCCGGATGAATTCCCAGCATCCGGCTTTTTTTGAAACATCGAAAACTTCCTGCTCGGTAGCATCGGGCTTACCGTAAGCGATATTCGCATAGATGGATTCCGGGAAAAGGTAGGTGTCCTGCGAAACCAGAGCAATTTTTCCCCGCATTGTTTCCATATCCCAATCGTTCAGGGTTCTTCCGTACAGAAGAATTTTACCCGATCCGTTCAGGTAGAACCGGCTTATTAATTTGATTACCGTGGTTTTTCCACATCCGCTGCGGCCGACGAGTGCCACAATATCGCCGGACTTTACGGAGAAGGAAAGGTTTTCAATGACCGGTATTGCGGGATCGTACCGAAAAGAGACATTATTGAATTCGATTGCAATTTCCTCATCTACGCATTTCGTCGAAGTTCCTGCCGATTCTTTCGGCTTGTCCCACACCTCCATAACACGCTCAGCCCCGGGGATGAATTCCCGCAGCATATACAGCATTCGCGAAACGGACTGTACCGGATATGCGATAAACCGTATGAGCCTGGTGAAAATAATAATCTCCCCGAGTGTCATCTCACCCCTGAATACAAGAAATCCCCCCACAAGGAACAGGGTAAGTTCCGGAAGGTATCTGATAAACTGGTTTATCGGCGCAATAAGGGAAAACCACTTGTTCAGGACAATTTCTTGATCCATTACGGCATCGATTTGTTCTATCGCCTTTTCCTTCATGATCGTTTTAAGATTAAAGGACTTCACGATGGCAAAACCGGAAATCGAATCTTGAGCGAGTATATTCAGTTCCGATTTCCCCTCTTGCATCGATCTCGTATGACGTTCTACCGGTTTGGTTAGCATTGTTGCGAGATACATGAGCACCGGTAAAATCATGGAGCTGAATACCGCAAGTTTCCAATTCACCGTCATCGAATAGATAAATCCCGCGATAAACATGACCGGATGGAAGAAGAGTATGTTAAATCCCTCGCTGAGGAATCGTCTTACCAGATTGAGATCGCTGTTTAATCGGGACACAAGGTCCCCCGTTTTTTCCTTGTCCAGGTTGGACACCGGCAGCTGGATAATACTCTCCGCCATTTTGTTGCGGACGGTATAAACACCTGATTCGGTAAATCGTCCGGTAGAATAGACGATACCTACTATAAAAACGATATACCCACCGATGATGATCGCGAGCAACCCGATATTTTGGAGAAGTGATTGGCTGTCCATTGCAATTACCGAATCTGCAATTACACCGAGGGTGCGGGCTTCAAAAATATCGAGGAATGAAAGAATACAAGAGGACAGGAAGGATAGAATCAGCCACTTCCAATGCGGCTTTACTACCAGCAGGAAGCGCCTGAGAATAGGCCAGATCTTTGATTTGTCTACCCTCTGAGAATTCGAATCTTTTTTCATTTCTAGGATATTTACCTTCGTTTACGGTAAATGATAGTAATATTTATCCCCCAACGCAACTGCTGTTATAATCGCTGTTATAAGTAAAGGAACAAGAAGGCCATAGTTAACAAGCAGCCGGGGAGAATCGATTCAAGCTGTATATAGAAGCCTTAAGCCATTCCGAACATCTCTTCCTTGAGATCAAGATAGTATAGATAGTCCTTCGGTTTAACGTTAGGTGGGCAGCGATGATCGCAAAAGGGTATGTAGCCGCCGCGTTCCACCGACCGAACCAGGGAATCCATATATCTTTTAATTGCTTCAGGTCCTCTACCGAGCTCCATCTTGTCTACTCCTCCCATTAGCCTCAGTTTTTTGCCGAACTTTTCCAGAAGCGTTGCAGGATGTTCGCAGCTGTTGACTTCATAGGGGAAGAGGCAGTTGATGCCTGCTTCGAGAAAACCGGGAAGGAGAGGACGCACATCGCCGTCACAGTCGGTATACCAGACATCGATTCCTGCAGCGTGGATCTTGTCCCCGATCCGTTTGTACCGGGGTACGACGACTTTCTCGAAAAAATCAAGGGAGACTATAGGGCCGTTCTTGAAGCATATATCCTCCCAGCCGCAGGCATAATCGAAATCGATTTCATTGAGGACCTGGTCGAGGAAATCCTCCACAAGCAGGCAGGCGGTTTCCACCATATCTTCGACCATTTCGGGATAATCGTATGTTGCATAGGCCAGGCCCTCGAAGGTCAGCATATTCCTTATCCTTCCTATCATGGAACCGCAGTCCACCCCCAGAGGATAGTCGCGTTCCTTTGGGTGTTTTTTCTTCAGAGCCTCCACATCGATCCTTCGGGCGGGATTATCCCGGTTGAAGCGTTCTTCCCTGCACTGCCTCCAAACCTCCGGTGTTTTAATGGAGGCTTCCAGATAATGGGGAATGGTATCGTGGCCGTCTTTAGGGACCTCGGCCATCAATCCATCCGGGTTAATCAGAACGCGGGTGGTCTCGGTTTCCCTGACAACGATTTCGCTGAAAGCAGGATGCATCCAGATTTCTCCGCTCACTACTTCTATGCGGTCGAAGTTGAAAAATATATCGGCTTCGTTGTTTGTCTTGATGCCGTTTTTTAGGAAGATGTCCCACTGCTGGAAATTTTCCTGCCAGTAGCCGAACTCCATGTTGAAGCACCGGTCTGTGGGCCGGTAGTGCATCTGGTTGTTGAAACGTTCCCGGTCGGTCATAACGCCTTTCCATCTGGGGCGGCAAGGTACGATAGGCATATTATTCCTCCTGAGCCTTCATATTATTTTTTTTGTATTTGATCAAGAAGGTCGAAAAAGTCCGGAAAGGTAACGGCAGCCGCTTCTGCGGCGCCGATGCGTGTTTCACCTTCGGCAATCAATCCGGCTACAGCAAGAGCCATAACGATCCTGTGGTCCGAATGCCCGTCCACATCGGTTCCGGAAAGGTCGCTTTCATGAACGATCAGCCCGTCTGGAAGCTCTTCCACCCGGGCGCCCATTTTCGAAAGCTCTTTTCTCATAACGGATATTCGATCGGTTTCCTTTATACGCGCCTGCGGCACATTGAGCAGGCGGGTAGTTCCGGCGGCCCTGCAGCCTACTACGGCAAGGGCTGGAAGGGCATCGGGAATTCTGTTCAGATCCAGATCCTGTCCCTGGAGAGGTCCCCCCTCTATGGTCAGGCTGTTTCCTTCCCAATGGAAGCGGCAGCCCATTCCTTCCAGTATGGAGATAACCTCTCTGTCACCCTGGCAATCGTCCGGATCGAGGCCGAGGAGAGTAAGCCGCGAACCGGTAACGGCCGCGGCGCAGAGGAAAAAAGTGGCGGAGGAATAATCCGCGGGAATCTTTCCGGAGAAGGCTCTATAGTTCTGACCGCCCTCTATATGAAAAAACGAAAAGCCTTCGCGTCTGCAGCGGATATCCTGTTTGTCCAGCCAATGCATGGTCATCTCAACGTAGGGCTGCTCGTTGAGCTCTGTAACGTGGATCTTCGTGTCCTTTCCTGCCAGCGGGCAGTTGATAAGCAGGCTGCTGAGATACTGGGATGTGGGACAGGAAATGCTGGTGTCGCCGCCCTTCAGCGGTCCCCTGACTGCCAGGGGTGGGCAGCCGTTGTTCCTTGTGGTAAAAGCTTCTGCACCCAGGTCTCTTAAGGCGCCGAGAAGCGGGCTCATGGGACGCTTCCGAATCTGGGTGTCGCCGGTAAATACCGTCCAGCCATCTCCGAGTGAAGCCGCACCGAGAGCCATGCTCAGCGTTGTGCCGGAATTGTGTACGTTAACAATATCCTCCGGAGTGTGTACCTTCCCGGCCGTTCCGTGAACCGTCCATTCCTCTTTGTCAAGCTCGATACGGCCGCCCAGCGCCCGGCATACATCGACGCATGCCCGGGTATCTTCGGAGTCCAGGGGCGCCTGCAGGCGGGATGTTCCCCGGGCCAGGGTTCCGATAACAAGAGCGCGGATAGTGTGGGATTTTGATCCCGGTATGGCGATCTCTCCCGAAACCTTACCGGGTTGAATGATTCTCTGCATATCTCTCTTTACCGGACTGGATTGTACAGGGAGAGTTGAAACAAATCAACAACCGTTTGCGAACAGCTTGTCTAACAACCTTGATTGACATAGAATACCTTCTGTAATTCGGAAAATCGAAATGGAACAGTATAAAAGCGAAGCGGAGTATATAAACGCGTTGGAAGCTCGGTCTCTCCTTCCCGAAGGATTTCGGTGTTCCACCGAACTGGTTGACTTTTTTCCTGAGGAAAAACCAGTCGAAAAACCGTACAGAATGAATCTCTCTCTTATTGCACTGGATCAACCGAGTCCTCTTTTCGGCGCAGTATTTACGAAAAACGCCTTCCCGGGGGCGCCAATTAAAATAGGCAGGGAAATCCTCAAGCAGTCGACGGTAAAAGGTGTCCTGATCAACAACAAGGTTGCCAATGTAGGAGCGCAGGGAGGCCGGAGTGCGTCGCAGCGCCTGCTGGACAGGTTGGCCGGGCTCATGGGCGGATCGATTTTTTTCCCTGCGTCCACCGGTGTGATAGGGTGGAAGCTCCCCGTGGAACAAATGCTCCCGGCCATACCTTCTCTGGTGGAAAAGCTCAATGGAGGATCTGTCCTGCCCGTGGCAAAAGCAATTATGACAACGGACGCCTTTCCCAAGGTCAGGTGTGTTTCTGCAGGTGAAGGACGCATAGTGGGCATCGCTAAAGGAGCAGGCATGATCGAGCCGAACATGGCCACCATGCTCGTATTTCTGCTCACAGATATCAGTATTCCCCGTGGCGCCCTCCGCCGCCTCCTGCGCATATGTGCAGATGAAACTTTCAACAGGATAACCGTTGACGGCGACCAGAGCACAAGCGATGCGGTGTACCTCTTCAGCTCCGGCCGAAAAGCTTACCCCGGAGAGCGTGAATTCAGGAAAGGCCTGCTGAGCGTGTGCGGGAAATTAGCCGGGGATATTGTACGGAATGGAGAGGGAACGACTCATGTTATCCGTACCACGGTCAGGGAGGCGCCGAATAAAGCCGTAGCACTCGGCGCTGCCAGGAACGTGGTTAACTCTCCTCTTGTTAAGACGGCCATATTCGGAAACGATCCGAATGTGGGAAGACTGTTGAGCTCCCTGGGGGATTATTTTGGTTCTATCAACATGAAGCTGAACCTTTCCTATCTGTCCGTTGCCATAGGAGGGGTAACGGTGTTTGATAACGGATCGTTCACGATTAACCATGAAAAGGAGATTAGTCTCTCTCAGTATCTTGAAAAATGCGGTCTGTCGGGAAACCGGCGCTATCCGGCTCATGACAGGACGGTGGATATTGAAATCGGGATGGGCAGGGGGAATGCGCGGGCGACGCTGCTCGGATCTGATCTCTCCTGCGGCTACGTGAAGGAAAACGCCGAGTACAGGAGTTGAAGGTGACCGCTTTTTAATTGAACGGCAGTGATACCGGCCTGTTTGTCCGGGAAGATTTCTGAGCGGCAAGTGACAGTTCCAGGGCATTCCGTGCATCTTTTGCCTTTACCAGGGGGGATTCTTGCCCGCGTACGCATCGAAGGAAATGCTGAATTTCTTCTTCGAGACCATGGCCGAAATCGGGAAGACGGTATCCTCTTTCACCGCAGATGGATATGCCGGACGAAGTAAGGTCAAGGCTGATCATGCCCTTCGTGCCGATTATATCCATGCTAAATTCCGCCTTTCGCGGATGTGTATCAGGTAAAATCCAGCCGGATTCAACGCATGCAACAGCATTGTTCGCGAACCGGATGGTGGTAAATGCATGGTCTTCGACATTGTAGCCGCGGGATGCAAGCATTCCGCTCCTCGTTTCTGAATACACGCGAATCGCGGGAGAAGCGGCAAACCAGCAGCAAAGATCAAAATCGTGGACTCCAAGGAAAGAGAGAAGTGAAACCCGTCCTTTTAAAGCATCCTGGGTCGAGGCGGATCCGATTCTCCTTGCGAAGATACTTACGATGTCACCTATCTCTCCCGACGAGGAAACCCGGAAGGCTTCTGCATAGCGCTTCTCAAATCTTAGGATGTGTCCGACGAGAAAGCACTTTTCCTGAGCTTCGGCGGCGCTGATTATCCTGTCCGCGTCTTCCAATGTTGTGGCGATAGGTTTTTCGAGCAAGACATGTTTTCCTGCTTCGAAAGCGGCAATTGTGGGTTCAACATGTCTTTCATCATTGGTGCAGATACTGACAGCATCGACAGCCGGATCAGCAAGAAGATCCTCGACTCTTGCGTACGCCCGAACATTCAGAGCATCGGCGAGTTTCTCTGCTCTATCAGCTCGTATATCCGCGACACCTACAAGCCTGGCGCCGGCAGTGGAAGCATACATTTCAGCATGATTGGCGCCCATGAATCCGGCGCCGATGACGCCGACTTTTATACTCGTCATTTGTACTCCGCATTATTTCTGTTTGCAGAATAGAATTATTACGAACTTCTCCCGGCCATGTCAACCTAGAAGAGGGAGAGGTTTATTTTAACGACTTTGCAGTCATCCTTTTCAAGGTTCTTGAAACAGGATCAACGGCAATGCCGACGTTTTCCAGTGCAACAGAGCCTAGAATAGGCGCCGAGTCTTCAGGCCCGAAAATAATTTGAGTCACTGTTTCCG
>CBDUZM010000102.1:0-8757 GCA_965371685.1 uncultured Spirochaetaceae bacterium
CCCTGAGCTAAAGCCCAGGGGTATAATTTCAAAACACTATTACCCTGCTAATTCGGCTTTAGCCTTCCGAATGAGTAGTAATAATAGTAAGGATATACATTGTTTTCTTTGCTAAGTATGGTTCCCATCATTAAATGTATTTATCATACACCGGGAATTGTGTCAAGAAAATAAAGAGTTATATGCATCTCTCATTTCCACTGGGTACAGGCGATGGGGATTTTCTTTCGCAGATTTCCATAACACAGCTCGTTGCACTTAATACAGCGTGTAATGTCCCGGAAGCGTCCTTCCTTTACCTTCAGCGGCCATTCAGGATCGGCAATAAGCCCGCGTCCGATCGCTATGAGATCGGCGCGGCGCTCCCTCAGCGCTTCCGTAAAGCGGTACTCTTCATCCAGCTTGTGGACCGCTATTACCGGCACTCCCAGGTCCATGAAGGGAGCTGCCCGGTCGGCAGGCTTTTCTTCGCTGGAAGGGGACATATCGAGTATATCGACACCCCCTCTTACCAATTGCTCCGCCAGAACATGGCTGTCCTCTATGCCGTATTCAGCCCCTACAGGAGTGTGCCTGTAGAGGAGAAGCATGCCTGAATCGTCGCACACGGGCTTCACCGCTTCCACTATCTTTAATGCCATGCGCATCCTGTTTTCCAGGCTTCCGCCATAATCGTCGATTCTTTTGTTCTTCGCGGGAGAGAAAAAGCGGTTGAGCAGATAGCCGTGAGCTCCGTGAGGCTCGATACCGTCGAAACCGGCTTCGGCGCAGATTTCCGCCGCCTTTAGATACCGGGAGATTAGCTCTTCGATCTCTTCCCGCGACATCCCTCCCGGAGTGTGGGGTTTGCCGACGCGAATGCCCGGAAAGAGCTGAACAGCTGCGAGAGCGCCTCCTCCGTGTATTACCTCAACGAGCCGCTTCAACTGATCGCTTTTAAGCTCTGATCCAAAAAGATAAACGGGGACTGCCTCGACAATCAATAATCCTACGCCACCCCGGGCATGTTCGCCATACCAATCCAGACCCTCCTGCGAGACAATGCCCCTGTTCGTCACCATAGGAGGCATGACAACACGATTGGGTAACAGCTTTTCCTTTACTGTCAGGGGCTCAAAGAGCAGGGATACGTCGTTCTTCATGTAGTTACTCCTCCTCTCTGTTGCATGAATATAGAGCATACTATCCTATACCGGAAAATTACACTACACTCGTTATACACCGGGGAGGACTGAAAGAGGTTTGAAGTGATAGAGTTATTTTCACCATTAGAACATGGAGCTTCGGTGTTTGAGCTCTGGGAGAGATCGCTTGGTAAAAGCTATCCTGTTTCGGAGCGGATATTCCACCAGAATGTTTTTGCCAATCCTTTCTACGATGCAGGCGACGGTTTCGTGGCTTTAGAAAAAGGAAGAGTTGTCGCTTTCGCGCTGGCCAAGCTGGACAGAAGAACGCCTCTTCCCGATCGCGGCGCCCTGGGTGTCGTTCTCGTGCATCCCGATCACCGGCGGAAAGGTCTGGGCCGGGCTCTTGTTGCCGTGGTTGCGGAGCGATTGAGAGCTTGCGGAGTCGGGTTCATGGGCGCAGCGAGCCCTGCCGCCTTTAGGTTCTGGCCCGGAGTGCCCATGGACCTGGAAGATGCCGTGCCTTTTTTCCAGTCTGTCGGTTATGTCGGGAAGGAGGGAACTTATGATCTTGTTCGTACTCTGGATGATTTTGAAATTCCTGAAAGGATTCTCCGGAGCATAGAAAGAGAGGGAGTGGAAATCGGGCCTGCCGGCTACGATGATATTCCCGAAATACTTACTTTTGAACAGAGGAATTTTCCAGGCTGGGTAAACAGTCTTATGCTGTCAATAGCGTATGGCAATGTGGAAGATATTATTATAGTGAAAAGGCGGGGGAAGATAGTCGGCACCCTTAACACCTACTCCTCCGGGAGCCGCTTTCGAGCGGCGAATGTGGTCTGGGACAGGCTTTTGGGAAAGGAGCTTGGCGGGATGTGCTGTGTAGGTATTGAAGAGGCACAGAGGAAGAAAGGCCTGGGGTTGGCTCTGTGCGCGGTGGCTACCCATAAGCTGAAGGAAAGAGGCGCCCGCTGTTCCTTGATCGACTGGACAGGATATACGGAATTTTACGGAAAACTGGGCTACGGGATATGGCGGGAGTATTGGAAGGGGGAGATGATTCTATAATTGAAAAGGAGTGTATCGTTCGCTTACTTCGGATGCCATTTCCGCCCACTGCCAGAGTCTTTGCGGTTCGTAATGAACCGTGCTTATGTCTTTCATGATTATCTCGACCGAGCAGTTATGAGCCCTGGCTATTGACAGTTTTTCTTCAAGGTCACTCTTCGCAGCCTGCAGGTCCCACGTGTCCGGTGCGAGCACAGCCGGATTCGGTTTTAGAGAAACAACGTAATCCTGCCCGATCTTTTCGGCGGCTTCCTCCATGTCCACCCACGGGCTGATGGATATTTTACGTAAATTGGGTATCGACTTAAGGATTTCGATTTTATTATGAAGCGGCTCGCAGCACCCGTAGTAGGTCAAGCCGAATCGTTCCAGCCACCGTCTTTCATACTGCAGGGCAAACTCTTCGTGCATTTCGGGAGAAACCTCGGAAAATATCTGAGCCGTTGCAGCCCCCCATATATCGGCGGTCCGAACGTTTCCTGCGACATGATCCGGCTGCGGCAGCTCGCTGGTATATCCGTAAGCCCCTGAACCGATACGGACGTTGTTGTTGTTGAGAGACAGAAGGTTCAAGTTCTCGTATTGGTCGAGGCTGTGTAGATGGGCCGTCAACAGCCGGTCTATAATCTTGTGTATGAAATCCGGCCTCATGGCAAGATCAATTAGCGCTTCCTGAACTCCTGTCCAGCAGACAATTTCATCCCAGGGGGCAAACCAGAATCCGGGAACTCCCCGTTTTTCCACCCGGAGAACGCCGTCAAAGATATCTCTGTATGCATTGTAATATTGTTGAGTCATCTTTTCATGGTGGATGAGTTTGGGAAGTTTTATCTTTTCGATATCCTCTTCATTCCGGATCTGCGGATGGAAGCGATGCGACACGATTACATTGCTTTCGTCTGTTGACAGGACATCCTCTTCGGTCATGATGCCGACGCCTGTGTTCTCGATAATCAGGGGAGAGGCGATGATAGGCTCGATAATCATGTCACAGGGCATGTGCTTCCAGGAATAAATTATCCGCCGCAGCCTGGTCTCAATACCCTGAGAGAACCCGGTGGTGGTCTGCAGCAGAAGCTCGTTTTCCACATTCATTTCATTCCAGCAGACTTCGTTGAGCCACACCATGGGCTTGACATCCTCGAGTTCATTGAGCTTCCTCCACTCTTCTTTCCGTTCGGCATTGACGGGCGCCGCTCCTATCTCAGCTATATGCTTCCCGAGCTCCCGCAGGATCTGTCTATCTTTTTTGTTTACAAATAGTTCCATGGACATTTCAGTATCCATACTATACCATTGCAGGATAATTTTATGATGTCAAATTATCTTGCAAAAAAAGCAGGATTGTTGGATTATATAGTACATAGTTTGGATTCCAGGATATCGGATTAAAGTATGCGGAGAAAAAAAGGTTCATACGATAGAAAACGGGAACTGCCGCTGATATTCTTCCTGCTTCTGCTGGTCTGGCTCTTTTCATTTTGCATTTTCCGGCTTGTACTTCCGAAGAACCTTACACAAACCCGCGAATCGAGCTTCGAGCTCACTGTAATGGTACGGGCTCTCAACATGAGGAGCGGACCGGGATCGAGCTTTGAGAAGGTTGCTGTTCTTGATCAGGGGCTCAGAGTCCCGGTGCTGAGAGGAGATGACGAGAGCGGATGGCTCATGGTTCGATTGGCTGAAGGTATAATCGGTTGGGTCAGTGGGAGTAAAAAATTCGTCTCTGTCAACTCGGATTGGATAAAAAGAGACCGGACAGAGAGGAATTACTCACGATTTCTCATAAATGCAGGACCTGCTGCAGCTTTATCTCTGCTGCTTGCCAGTTTACTGAGTATTGCCGTTTTCGTGGTTATCAGAAGGAAACCCCTTGCCGTATCGGGTGCTGTTCTCTTACTCTTTTCTCTCCTGCTCTATGCCGGTTTTTCCGATTACTTTGTAGGGTTTCAGACCAATAGTGTACTGGACGACGCCCGGAGGCACCTCCCGGTGCTTCGTGTTCATAATACAAGAGAGCTGGCCCGCCGGGTGTCCATGATCGATCAGGTTCAGGATATAAGGCGGCAAGTACTGCATAAACCCATCGGGCTCTTCATAGAGGAGAAAGCCTGGCCTGTAACTTTTTTTACCATCCCGCTTTTTTCGGAGTCTTTAAACCGGGAATCGATGGACAGCCTGAAAGATGTACTGATGAAAGCCGAATCTGTCCGGCTCTATGACCGTTAATACTTAGAGGGATGCGAGGTCCATTTCCCTGGCAGCTTTCGTCTCATCCAGCCGGCTTACCGGGGTGTTGGTGGGAAAATTCTTGAATACTTCCGGATGTTTTTCCGCCAGATCGGCCAGGTCCAGCATCACTCTGATGAATTCGTCCAGTGTCTCCTTAGTCTCCGTTTCCGTGGGCTCGATCATGATTGCTTCCTTTACAATGAGCGGGAAATAGACTGTGGGCGGATGAATGTTCCTCTCGATAAGGCCTTTGGCGATATCTATAGCGTGAACCTCTTTCTTTGCCTGTTCTGCGGCGGAGAGTACGAACTCGTGCATGCAGCCCTGCTCGTAACCGTATTCAACCCTGTATCGGTCCTGGAGACGGCTCAAGACATAGTTGGCGTTCAGAACAGCGTTCTCACTCGCCTCGATCAATCCCTCCCTGCCCAGGCGAAGGATGTAGGCATAGGCTTTGAGGAGCACGAGGAAACTCCCGTAGAAAGGCGATATGTAACCGATGGAGAGCGGCTCATCGTAGTGCAGGGCAAAGGTCCCGTCTTTTCGTTTTATTACGCGGGAGATTGGGAGAAACGGGATGAGCTTCTCTTTAACTCCCACAGGACCTGCCCCCGGCCCTCCTCCTCCGTGAGGAGTGGCGAAAGTCTTGTGCAGGTTGAGGTGCACTACGTCGAACCCAAGGTCGCCGGGCCGCGCCTTTCCGAGGATGGCGTTCAGATTAGCACCATCGTAGTAGACCAATCCTCCCGCTTCATGTGTAAGGTTGGTGATTTCCTTGATATTCGGATTGAAAATTCCGAGAGTATTGGGGCAGGTGAGCATTACGCCGGCCGCTTCTTCACTGAGAGCCGCTTTGAACGCATTCAGGTCTATCACTCCTTTTTCGTCGGAAGGTATCGTTTTAACATCATAACCGGCTATAGCGGCGGTGGCGGGATTGGTGCCGTGGCCGGAATCCGGGATGAGCATATATTTCTTCTTTGCTCCCCTGTGCTTGTGATAAGCGGCTATCAGCATTACACCGGTCAGCTCTCCATGAGCGCCGGCCATGGGCTGGGAGGTAAAGTCATCCATCCCTGTTATTTCACAGAGGGCTCTTTCCAGGTTGTAAATAACTTCCAGTGCGCCCTGGGTTAGAGTTCCTCCCAGGATGAGCTGGGGCAGGAGAGGATGCAGCGCGTTGAAAGGTTCCAGGGCCGCCAGTTTCTCCGTAAATTTTGGATTGTACTTCATGGTGCATGAGCCAAGGGGATAAAAATGGGAATCCAACCCGAAGTTCAATTTTGAGAGATTTGTGAAGTGACGCACGACTTCGTGCTCCGACACGCTTGGAAGCTCGGGATCACGGTTCCTAATGTATTTTTGGTCCAGATTGCAGCTTACCGGCACATCCCGCTTGGGCAGGCTGTAACCCCGGCGGCCCTGCCTGGACCGCTCAAAGATCAGTTCCATAGTACATCCTCCAGGGTTTCCGCATATATACCGATTTCCTGCTTGGTCCTCTTTTCCGTCACCGCTACGAGCATTGCATCTTTCATGTCCTCGTAGTAGCGTCCCAGGGGAAATCCCGCGGCAAAACCCCTATCAACCAGCTTACCGATTACTTCATTGGGGTCCCGGGGCAGTCTCAGGGTAAACTCATTAAACGTCGGGCTTGCCTGCATGACCTCTACACCTCGAATCTCCGACAGCTTTCCCTTAGCGTATTCCGCCTTGTCCAGGCAGAGCTGTGCCAGCTCCCTGATACCTTCCCTTCCGTAGAGGCACATGAATATAAGCGCTCTCAAGGCACAGAGGGACTGATTGGTGCAGATGTTGGATGTGGCCTTGTCCCGGCGGATGTGCTGTTCTCTCGCCTGAAGGGTGAGCACGAAGCCCCTTCGTCCCTTTCCGTCCACGGTAGCTCCTGCTATGCGCCCGGGCATTTTGCGGACATGCTTCATCAGGGTAGCCATGAAACCCAGGTAGGGACCGCCGAACGAGAGCGGTATTCCAAGGCTCTGTCCCTCGCCGGTTGCGATATCCACCCCCATCTCTAACGGGGAGCGGAGAAGCCCCAGGGAGACAGGATAGACGCTTTCAATAACCAGGGCGCCTTTTTTATGACACATCTCCGAAATATCGCTGTGGTTGTCGACGGCGCCGAAGAAATTCGGATTCTGCAGGATTACCGCGGCCGTCTCCCCGTCAAGGACCTTGTTTATTTCCTCCCTGTTGCTGTGTCCGTGAGTAACAGGTATCTCGATGAAATCGATATTCAGGTTGCTCGTGTAGGAGTACATCATCTTGCGGTAGATGGGGCTGACGCCTCCGTCCATGATGATCTTGTTCCTTCGAGTAATCCGGATAGCCATCATGGCCGCTTCGTAGAGGGCCGTGCCGCCGTCGTAGAGGGACGCGTTGGCCGCCTCCATCCCGGTCAGGCGGCAGATGCAGCTCTGAAATTCATAAACAGCCTGAAGCGTGCCCTGGGAAGCCTCCGGTTGATAGGGGGTATAAGATGTGTAGAATTCCGAACGACCGGCCAGAGCATCCACCGCAGCGGGAATGTAGTGGTCGTAAAAACCGCCGCCAACAAAGGTTATGAGATCGGTGGCATTCCTTCCGGCAAGGTTGCGAAGAAACTTGTCTACTTCCATCTCGGATTTTCCCGGCGGAAGATCGAAGGATCGGGCTCTCAGGTCCGGGGGAATGCTTCTGAACAGAGCCTCCATCCCTCCGGAATCAATGCCAATCTTTGAGAGCATCTCCCGCTTGTCTTCCGGTGTATTGGAAACGTAGCTCACTCAGCTAACCCTTCAATATAGGCCGAATACTCCGGTGCGTTCATCAGCCGATCCATCTCTCCGGGATCAGACATTGTAACACGGCAAATCCAGCCTTTTTCATACGGCGACTCGTTGATCAGCTCCGGGGAATCATTCAGGGAATTGTTGCACTCCGCTACCGTTCCCGAGATGGGAGCATAGATATCGCTGGCAGCCTTCACCGATTCGATGGTGGCAAAAACTTCCTCCTCCTTCACTTTACTGCCCACCTCGGGGAGCTCCACAAAGGTAATGTCACCGAGTTCTTCCTGGGCGTAATCGGTTATACCGATCTCCGCTGAATCGTCATTTATTCGAACCCATTCGTGTTCTTTTGAATATCTAAGATCCTCAGGTACCATGTTTTCCTCCTAAACATAGAGCGGCGGACTTTTAATGTAAGCCGGAATCGCAGCTTTGTTATCACTCAAATTTATTGCCTGGTCCTCTCGAGCCAGTTCTTTCTCAATATAGCATAAACCGATCGCTTTTTTAAGTCCGGGCGAGAAACCGCCGCTCGTTACCAGTCCGACTTTCCTCCCGGAAACGGATACGTCAAAATGGCTTCGTGCGCTCTTTCTTCCCTCACAGATAAAGCCTGTAAGAAGGTGGGTGATCTCTTTTCCGGCGGGAAGGGCCTCCTTCCCGATAAAATCATTTTCTTTATTGACGAAACGGGCCATGTTTGCCTCTATGGGATTGCGGGTTTCATCCATATCGTTTCCGTAGAGGGGATATCCCTTCTCGAGACGGAGTGTGTCCCTTGCACCAAGGCCGACGGCCTCGACTTCAGGGTGTTCCAGGATCAGGCGCCAAAGCGTCTCGGCGGATGCAGCCGGGAAGAAGAGCTCGTATCCTATCTCGCCGGTATAGCCGGTGCGGCTGATTAGAACAGAGATCCCGCATATTTCCGTTTGGAGGAAGCCAAACCGTCCGAGCTCCTCCACTTCTACGCAGTGACGGCTCATGACCTTTTCTGACAGCGGTCCCTGCAGGTCGATTTTGCCCGTCTCTCCGGATATGTCCCGAAAAACGCTTTGCCCGGAAAGGTTGTCCCGTATCCACCGGCTGTCTTTCACTGTTGTAGCGGCATTTACCACCAGCATATATTTATCCGCTTTGATCTTGAATACGATAAGATCATCCAGTATTCCTCCGTCCGGCTTGAGCAGGAAACCGTAACGGCAGCGGCCTTCAGTCAGATTATCCAGGCGGCATGTGACGAGACGGTCTGTCTCCGCTCCGGCCTGTGGCCCTTCAATGATAAACTCTCCCATGTGAGAGACATCGAACAGACCCGCTTTGCTTCTTGTGTGCAGGTGCTCGGAAATAATGCCGGTATATTGCACGGGCATTTCCCATCCGGCGAAAGGAACCATTCTCGCATTGATTTCGAGGTGATTGCGGAATAGGGGTGTACGCAGGAGTGCAGGCTTGCTCACAGGCTGGATGATAACTGATGAGGCAATCCCTGTCTATATGAAACTCTACATGCAGTAATACTTTCAGTTTCGCCATTGTTT
>CBDUZM010000103.1:0-8636 GCA_965371685.1 uncultured Spirochaetaceae bacterium
CGCCGGAGGCAAGGTCGCTCAGGGAGAACTCCACCTCCTTCAGGATTTTGTCAAGGTTCTTCCTCTCGGTCAGCGTGAAATAGGTAGAGAGGGCTATCTCCCTGCGGACAAGCTCTTCGACGACAGCCCCAATTTCATGCTGCTTTGCCAGGGGGCTGCTGTCGACAAAGGGAAGCACTGCCAGGGACTGCTTGAAGAACACCTCTTCCTCCTGCTCCATATACTGTCTGGAAAGGGAGGTGAGGAGCTTCATGACACTCCGATTCAAGTCGACAGAGAAAACCTGAAAGGGCGCGAGCATGCCTGTAAGATAAATGAAGAAAATGAGTTTTTTCATGCAGCCATTCTACCAAATTCGATAAAAATAGCAAACTCAAACCGCATGCTTGTGCAAAACACCTCTATAAACCTCAGTATTATTGGAAATTTAGAAGCAGCACTTCTAAATTTCCAATTATACACAATGGGAGGATATACCGTATAACAGGAGGATTTCATGTACACTCACTTTAAAAAATCAATTAACGTCAAACTTAAATACGCTCTACCCGGTTTGTGTGAAAAAACAGACCTTAAATGGCTTCGAACGAATTTGAGTGTAGGCGCCTTTAACACTTTGAAAACTGTGGCATTGAATCATGGAAAGGCTTTGAATCGGTCTCATTTCGGACGCAGCATGGGTGTCTCGTATCATACTGCAGATCGCAGGATAAGAGCTTTGGAGGAGGTGAACCTTGTGCGCCGCCTGCTCCCGCTGCCGGTAAACTCAGACAAGAGGCTTGTAAAAGCTCCGGAAATATTTGTGTGCAACACAGGCTTGCTCAACAGGCTTTTAGGTATATACAGTTGGGAGAATCTGCTGATATCCCCACAGAGAGAACAGATTTTTGCAGGATATATATTGGAAGAGATTATGACCCGAGCAAGGCGAACGGGCAGGAAGGTCAGAGCTTTCTACTACGGAGGTTTCGGCAGTCCTAAAATAGATTTAGTCATCGACAGGCATGGGGAGCGGACAGGAATTGTATTCAAGTTTGAAACCTTATTGTCAAAGCGGGACTGGTTGTTTCTCAGACACACGCTGCGGGAGAAGGTCATTAAAAATGGATATGTATTATATGCAGGAAAACGGTACTTCTTTGCCTCGAGAGGAATACTCGCGTTACCGGGGCCGTGCTTTATCGACGGTTACTATGCCTGGATGAAAGACAAGCTGTCGCTCCGTGATTTGCATGAAGCGGTCAGTCATTTCAATCGTAATTTTTTTTCAAGGTAACGAATATTTTCGTTTTTTTTGTTTATATTATGATAGGGCGGCTCGTTGATAGGGTGGCTTGCCGAAGCGCCCAAACAGACAGGCAGAGGTGAACAATGAAAGTAGAGGTACAAAATGTCAGGAAGTCCTTTGATACAGTGACTGCTGTCAGCGGGATTTCATTCGAAACGGAAGAGGGCCAAATATTTGGGCTTCTCGGTCCGAACGGAGCAGGTAAAACTACGATCATCAGGATGATAATGAATATACTGGTTCCCGATGAAGGAAGTGTGCTGTTTGACGGTACGCCTATCACGGCGGATGACAGGAATCTCATCGGATATCTTCCCGAGGAGCGGGGCCTCTATAAAAAGATGAAGGTAGGAGATATGCTGCTTTATTTCGCCTCTTTAAAGGGTAAATTGCGCCAGGATGTGGAAAAGAATATCGATTCGTGGCTGGAGCGTTTAGATCTCGGTTCCTGGAAAAACCGGAAGGTGGATACCCTCTCCAGGGGCATGTCTCAAAAAGTACAGTTTATCGCCGCCGTTGCCCACGATCCGGATATCCTCTTTCTCGATGAACCTTTTGCAGGTCTCGATCCTGTGAGCACCGATGTGCTGCGGGATGCTGTACTGGACTTGAGCAGGGGGGGAAAGACGATCCTCTTTTCCACCCATATAATGGAGCAGGCTGAAAAGATCTGCCACTCCATATTTATCATGGACAGGGGAAAGGAGGTACTTTCCGGCCCCATAGGAGAGATCAAGTCGCAATTTGGTAAGAACAGCGTGATTATCGAATTCGACGGGGAAATGGATTTCCTGCAGGAGACGGGAATTACATCGAGCATGGTGCGGTATCCGAGATGGGTGGAGGTAGAGCTCGCGGAAGGAAAAACGGTAGATGAGCTTTTTAAGGTTCTGGCCGGCAGGGTCTCGGTGAAACGGTTCGAGCTGGTTACGCCGTCCCTGCATAAGATTTTCGTTGAAAGAGTCGGAAGGAGGGAGAACGATGAATAAACTGGGAAAGGTGATTTTGCATGAATTCAAGATGGTTGCAGCCAATAAGGCGTTCGTAATCCTTACAATATTGGGGCCGTTCCTTCTGACCGCTGTGGCGGTGCTGCCTTCCTTTTTCAGCGTCAACTCTGAAGTCAAGGATGTCAGGATAGCAATTGTGGGTGCAAGCAGTGAATTTTTTCAGCAGATCGAAGAGCCTCTGAAAAGCTCAGGCATCATCGTCCAGCAGGCGACGGCGGAGAAAGAGCAGCTGGATTCTCTGGTGCTTGAAGGCGATCTTTATGGATACCTGGTGCTTCCTGAGAATCTTTCGACCGTACAAAAATTAACACTCTACACCAGGGAACTGACAGATTACAAGATTCTCGGACCGTTGCAGAGTACGATCGGCCGGATTATTATCAGAAAGAGGCTGATTCAGGCGGGCCTCGATCCTGAGTTGATACAGCGTCTCTATTCATCTCCCCAGGTGGATGCGGTAAAGCTGGTCCGGAAGGGAGAGAAGGTGGAGTCTGAAAGGCAGGACTTCATGACGGCTATGCTGACCGGAGTCGCCTTTACCATGATGCTGTACATGACTATTCTTCTGTACGGTCAATCCATTGGACGTTCGGTCGTGAATGAGAAGGTTTCGAAAACCGTGGAAATCATGCTTTCCTCCATAAGTCCCCTGGAGCTGCTATTCGGGAAGATACTGGGGCAGGCGATAGCCAGCCTTCTGCAGTATGCCGTCTGGATAGGGATGGGTTATGCGTTCATCAGTATAATCGGACCGGTAATCGGCGTCAGCAGTATCCCTCAAATTCCTCTTTCGCTGGTGGGCTATCTGCTTATATTCTTTTTACTCGGGTTTTTTCTCTATTCTTCAATCTATGCCGCCCTCGGAGCAGCCTCGCAGGATGAGTCTAATTTCGGGCAGCTCAGCTGGCCCCTCATTGTCTTCCTCGTTATACCCATGGTCTCCGTAGGGGGCATAATAACCAGCCCCAACTCGCCGGTTGTCGTTTTTCTCTCTCTATTTCCCATGACCGGAGCGCTAGTTACTTTTATCCGAATGGTAGTCACGACGCTTCCGTCGTGGCAGATCGCCGTCTCCATTGCTCTTCAGGCTGTA
Source organism: uncultured Spirochaetaceae bacterium (assembly GCA_965371685.1). GTDB lineage: Bacteria > Spirochaetota > Spirochaetia > SZUA-6 > CAZLRN01 > CBDUZM01. Next base: position 3,392 of record CBDUZM010000103.1, read on the forward strand.
TCGGTCGCCGTTATGGTATTCCTTTCGGCTAAGATTTTTCGTATGGGCATCCTGATGACGGGCAAGCGGTTGAAGCCAAAGGAAATCCTGAGGTGGTTGAAAGTGTAATATCAGATCAGGCCGGTGAGCGGCAGGATAAAATAAACACCTATGCCGGTAAGAATTCCGAGCAGGTATCCCGCAGCAATATCTGAAAGGTAGTGTACACCCAGTGCGATTCTGGCCACTCCCACCATGGCCGCCCAGAGGAGACTTGCCAATCCCCAGATAACGGCCGGCTCTGAAAAGAAAATGGTGGAAAGGGCAATAGTTCTTGCTGCGTGCCCGGAGGGAAATGAGTAGGGATCGGTTTTTCGGTAAATTTGGCCCCAGTCGCCCGGAGGGCGTTTTCGTCTTACTGTTAATTTTACTATTGTTGTTAAGAGCACGGAACACACATAAGCGGCGATCAGGAGGTTGATGAGGGTTTTTTCCGAGGAGAAAAACCAGACAAGAGCCAGGACAGGTATAACGATAAGCGAATCAGCCGAATGTGCAGTCAATGTGGCCAAACGCCTGGTAATACCGGTGATATTCCGGTTTCGCAGCCACGTGCTGGAAAAATGATCACAGCTTTTCAGGTAAGATAAATTCAACAGCCTCTCCTTAATGCCTGTCGATAATGTATTCGAGAAAAGACAAAATAGCAAGAAACAAGGATTGACGTACATACGCCTAATTGTTTATTTTTGTACAAATTGTGGACTTTTAAGGAAACCGGATGGGAGTAGAGAAAAAAGAGTCACAAGAGATGTTTGAGGGCGTCATATGGAAGACGACCCTCCGTCTATCCTTGCCTCTCATGCTGGGCAGCTTCGTATATTTTTTCTATCAGTTCGTAGATACTGCGTTTATCTCGCTCATAGACAGGCAATCCACCGCAATTATCAGCGGAATGGGCCTGGTAATACCTCTCTTTATTATAGCAATCGCGTTGAGCCTTGGTCTGAATATGGGAGTCAGCGCCCTGGTGGCAAGAGGCATTGGTGAAAAGAACCGTATGGTGATTGAAAGAGTCGCCGATTCCGGATTTTTAATTGCCTTTGTGGTTTCTGTCCTGGTGCTTGCTGCCGGCTACATTTTCGGAAAAGATTTATTGAGATTAATGGCAGGCGCCGCTATTTCCGAGGATGCCCTTCGGTGGGGATGGGAATACCTTGTCTTTATAATGCCCGGCTTTGCCGTCTTGATGTTTGGCCGGGTGCTTATGGGAATTCTCCAGGGAGAAGGCTTGAATAAACCTATTGCTGCGGCAATGGTTATCTCCACCGGCTTAAATATCATTCTGGATCCTATCTTCATCTTTCTTTTAAGGATGGGTGTTGGAGGAGCGGCACTTGCAACCTCTGTTTCCATATTTGCCGCCTTTTTCTATCTCCTCAATCCGTTCAGGCGGGGCCGTACACAAACCCGGTTGGGATTAAATATCCTTAAGGCGGACAAAACCCTTGTGAAAGAGATTGTTCGTGTCGGGCTTCCCCATTCCCTCGGCCGCCTTGCCGAGGGTATAAGCTACATGTTCCTCAACGGTTTGGTCAGCTCAATCGGCGAAGCGTCGATGAACTCCTGGACTCTCTGCATAAGAACCGATCAGCTTGCCCTGGTGCCGGTAGGCGCTTGTTCCGGCGCCAACCTGACGATGATAGGCCAAAATTACGGAAAAGGTCATTTAGAGAGAGTCCATTCCATATACAGGGTCAACGCCCTCTTCACCGCTGCAGTGCTTACTTTTTTTGCCGGCTTATATTTTGCCGCTTCTCCTATAATCTTTCAGGCTTTTTCGTCTCTTCCCCATGTGGTGGAGGGAAGTGTCCGCCAGGTAAGGTTTCTCGCCTTTACGTTTATCGGCACCGCTGTAACCATGATTACTGTGTCTACCTTCCAGGCTATCGGTTACCCCGGCAGAGGTTTGCTGCTGACTATACTTCGGCTTGGTTTTATATCGGTTCCCCTGGCTTTTTTACTTGTTACTTTCACGGAATTGGGTATGAATGGTGTCTTCATTGCCATCGGCAGCAGCAACATCCTCATTCTTATTGTTGCATGGTTTTGGGGGAACTGGACTCTCCGCAAAGTGGAGCACAGGGTTATAGGCTGAATTTTTTTCTCAATCGGGAGAGGTTGCTTCCGAATTTTTCCTCTATGGAAGCCCCGAAAATCCGCTGTATCTCAGCGAGGTAAAGATCATGGATTATATACTCCTCGATGGATTTTACCAAGCCTCTGTTGCGCGTCCAGACAACCCGGCATGGCTCTCTTTCCCCCAGCGATCCGCTTATACAGGCGGCGGAATCCACAGCGCAGTCTATGGTCCTTCCCAGATCGATCACACTTTTGAGTGAATCCGTGCTGTGATAGTAAACCTTACATGAATCAACAACCGCTTCTCCGTATACGAGAAGGAAAATCTCAACACCCCTTGTTTGAGCCTTCTCCAATAAGCTCTTTAGAATGAAGAGCTCCTCATCCCAGATACCCATGTAGATCTTAAACTCCGCATCTGCTATCAGGCTGCGCGCTACATTGAGCGCTTCGTCTCTGTTCGTAATGTTCCATACCGGGTCAAAATCGGATTGGTAGCTGATCCTTTCCAGTCCGGTTTCCAACGCGCCGATGGATTGATCGCTGTCTCTTTTCAATTTTGCGATTAGCTCTGCCGGCGGGATGGGCGAAAAGCGTTCAGGATTCTTTTCAGCAGTAACGGCAAGTCCTTTTCTGATAAGCCTGCGGGCTATATCATAAACCCGGGAATGGGGCACTCCCGAAGTCTGCGAAAGGGTGTAGGCGCTGGCGGGGTGCCGGTCTAAAAGAGCCAGGTAGATTTTAGCCTCGTATTCGGTGAAACCGAGTTCTTTTAAATGGCACAATATTTCATTCGCGATCATACGAGTGTCGACCTTCTCTCCCAAAATATCGGATTAAGATTTCTTTCAAACCCGGTTTGGTTACCTCATCCAGTTCATAGGTAACCCGGACAGTGGGTTTTTCGATATGAATCAAGCGATTAAGATCGACCGGAGTGGCGATGATAACAACATCGCATTCAGTCCGGTTGATAGTGGCCTCCAGATCTTTCACCTGCTTTTTCCCATAGCCCATGGCGGGAAGAAGAGGGCCCGTATCAGGATAATTACGGAAAACCTGCTTTATACTGCCCACTGTCCACGGGCGGGGATCCACAATGGCGGCTGCTCCGTGGCGCTCAGCCGCCACAATGCCGGCGCCGTATTTCATTTCGCCGTGAGTCAGTGTGGGGCCGTCTTCCACGACAAGGACCTTCCTGCCTTTGATAAGGTCCGGCTTGTCGAGCTCCAGCCGTGAACGGGCCTTAACCACATGGGCATGGGGATTGTGCTCCCGTATGTTCTCCTCGACTGTGGCCACATTCTCCGGATCGGCGCTGTCAATCTTGTTTATAACGATTACATCCGCCCGCAGGAAGTTGATTTTGCCGGGGTAGTAGAGAAGTTCGTGGCCCGGACGATGCGGATCTACGACAACTATTTCCAGATCCGGTCTGTAAAACGGCGTGTCGTTGTTGCCGCCGTCCCAGAGGATGATATCTGTCTCTTTTTTTGCTTCTGCCAGGACAGCGGCGTAGTCGATCCCGGCATAGACGACTCTCCCCCTGTCTATGTGGGGTTCGTACTCTTCCCTTTCCTCAATGGTGCATCTGTACCTGTCCAGATCTTCTCTGGAGGCGAATTTCTGCATCCTTTGGGCGTGGAGATCTCCATAAGGCATAGGATGCCGAATCACCGCCACCCTCTTACCAAGGCCTGTGAGGATATCAGCAACAATCCTGGACGTCTGGGACTTCCCGCATCCTGTCCGTACGGCACATATAGAGACGACAGGCTTAGACGCCTCGATCATCGTCTGCGTTGGAGCTGTCAGAACAAAGTTCGCCCCTGCAGCCATGGCAATGGAACCGATATGCATTACATGATCATGGCTTACATCGGAGTATGAAAAGATTACTTCATCCACCCCGAGTTTTTTCACCAGGTCTGCCAGCATTTCTTCGCTGTGGATGGGAATTCCCTCAGGATAGTCCGGCCCTGCCAGCTCTTTCGGATAGCGGCGCCCCTCTATGTCCGGTATCTGGGTCGCGGTAAAAGCGACTACCCTGTAATCCGGGTTGTTGCGGTAGATGACATTGAAGTTGTGAAAATCCCTTCCTGCAGCCCCGCAGATGATTATCTTCTTCACTGTGACACACCTTTTTTGATGAAAATAATTTTATGTTACTACTGTAATAGTAACAAATAATATAACATTAGGCAAGATCATGTAAATAGTGTTAAAATGTCCCTGAGTGAGGAGGAATCATGATGAATACGGTCGAGACAGAGGAAGGCGGGGCTGTCCGCCTGCCAAGGGGCGGTTACCTCGTTGATACACCTGAGGGGGTGATACAATTCGGCGCACCGCCTGAGACTATCAAGGATACCATGGTCCTGCCCCATTCGGTTCCCGAGATCTTCGTGCTTCCATGGGATCTCTTTCACTGGAGAAAGGGAATTAACCTGGCGGACATGGAGTTTCCGCTGTACTATAATTTTTTTTTGAAGCAGAAGAAGACACTCATCATCTGCACCCGCAGCCAGGCAGGGAGAATGATCAAGGCCCTGCAGGAAGCGCTCTTCGGACCTGAAGACCTGATTCTTAATCACGATTTTCCCGCCTATGTGGCGGAGGATGTCATTCCCAATTTGACGAAAGAAATGAATTACTTCAGAGGAGATCTGCAATTTCGAGACATACTTAATTTTGGTTTTTTTAAAGGAGACGTTTATTCGAGGGGATCGCTCAGGATTCAGATCAATCAGAACCATAATTTCGAGGTTTTCTATAATTCAGATAAACTCGCAGAGATACCGGGTGTGATGGATTATATGGCGACCTATGAGATCGGCAAACGTCTTTCCGAGCCTTACGAACCTCCCCTGTTTGGAGTCACATGCCTCGGGCCCAGCCACGGTTTCGACCCTGAAGAGAATACATCCGGTTTCATTATCTGGCTCAACCACAACGGCATTATGGTCGATCCGCCGGTTAACTCTACAGAGTGGCTGGAGGATTCCAACGTAAATCCCAAACAGATCGACAGTATTATCCTGACCCACTGCCATGCCGATCATGATGCCGGGACGCTTCAAAAGATACTCGAAGAAGGTAAAATTACTGTTTACACCACACAAAC
>CBDUZM010000104.1:0-8632 GCA_965371685.1 uncultured Spirochaetaceae bacterium
AGTAGGAGAGCATGAAAGATTTTTTCATAGAAAAGCGAGGGGATTGTGGCTTCCCGAATGTGGTTACTATCCGGGACTTGAACAGTATCTTGAACGGTACGGTATAGATTTCTTTTTTGTCGATGCCCACGGTATCGTCTTTGCCGACAAACGTCCCAAGTACGGTGTTTATGCCCCTGTTGTCTGTGAAAATGGTATCGCGGCATTCGGAAGGGACCCTGAATCATCCCGGATAGTGTGGTCCGCCGAGGAGGGATATCCTGGAGACATTTCTTATAGAGATTTCCACAGGGACATCGGATTCGATCTCCCGTTGGACTACATTCAGTCATATATTTTAGATGGAAATATCAGGATCGCCACAGGCATCAAGTATTTCGCCAATACCGATCCGGGCATGGAAAAGGTGGTATATAACAGAGAGGATGCGGATAAAAAAGTTGAGGAGCACGCTGAAAATTTTATCTACCGATGTGTCAAGCAGGTGGCGGGACTCAGGGATTGTATGGACCGTCCGCCTTTAGTCGTATGTCCCTTCGATGCCGAGCTCTTCGGGCACTGGTGGTTTGAGGGTCTTGTGTGGTTGGAGAAGGTTCTAAGAAAAATACACTCCAGTGATAACGAACTTCAATTGATTACCCCTGTTGAGTACCTGAAGATTTTCCGAGACAATCAGGTAGCCACACCTTCGTTTTCCAGCTGGGGCAGTAAGGGATATGCCGAGGTGTGGCTGAACGGCAGCAACGACTGGATTTACCGCCATATTCATAAGGCTATCGAGAGGATGACTCATCTTGCCCAGGTGTTTCCCTCAATGGATGGTTTTCGAAAGAGAGCATTGAACCAGGCTTCGCGAGAGCTTCTGCTTATGCAGTCATCGGACTGGGCTTTTATTATGAAGACCGGCACTACAGTGCCGTATGCGGTGGAAAGGACAAAAGAGCACATCCACAATTTTAACCTTATCTACGACGCTTTATTTACCAACAATCTCGATCTGAAATGGCTGGGCCGGGTTGAGAAGAAGAACAACATCTTTCCAAACATTGATTATAACGACTTCGCTTAGCGTCTATAACCTGCCATTCCAGTAAGAATTTCACGCATAGATCGCAGAGAACGCAAAGATCATTTAATTTCATAGATCATTAATGATCCTGTTATTTCTATTTTTAGCAATATCTACATTGAAATTTATCAATAATCCAAGCTTAATGCTTGCACCCCCAAGAGCCCTGGCATTTACTTCGCAAATGCTTACCTCTGTGGCCTCTGCGATCTCTGCGTGAAACTTATCTTTATAAAAACTTGCACAATTTGCCTTATTGCTTCAGCTTTCTACCAACTTTATAGAAGCTTTACCCGTCAACATGCATCACTTGATATGATTAATTTTTATCAATATACTTTCTTGTGTATTTTGAATTAGAATTATGATACAGGACCGAACAGATAAAAAATTTGCTCTTTGTATTGAGAACAAAGACTGTCAAGATTTAGAAAAACGAAAAATTTATCAAATCTTACCAGATAATAGGGCCTTAAATGAAGGATATCTGAGGGTACTTGATGAGTCCGGAGAGGATTACCTTTATCCAGAGTCTTACTTCATTATTATTCAACTGCCTCGTAAAGCACAACAAGCACTATCAACGGTCAGCTAATTTGTTAATTTCTAATGAAGATTTTTAGACGCAGGAGTGATAAAAGCAGATCCACACTGACGTTGGTAATCTATCTTACGATTATCGCAGCTGCTGTAAGCGCTGCAGCTTATGCAGGTCGTTATGTGATCTTTCGTCCGTGGACTTCCCGTACAAGAGTCGCCGCGTCAGCGTATAATGGAACCATTTTAGTGATAGGCGGGCTGGATCATGAGAATGTTGTCAGAAAAGAAATCATGTCCATCGACATTTCGGGCAAGTCACTTCGGAGAGTGGCCAGGCTTCCTTCTCCACGTTTTGGCATGAGCACCGTGGTTGTGGGAGAAAACCTCTATATTTTCGGCGGTTATGACGGGAAGAGGTATCTTGACGAAATCGTCCGCTGCCATTTACCAAGCCGTGAGATCAAGGTGATAGCAAGACTGCCTGGTGTGAGAGCCTTTGGTACAGCGGCACACCGGGAAAGTGGAATATTTTATTTCGGCGGATGGAACGGCGAGGAAATCACTGACGAAATATTGCGCTTCGATTTAGTTGACAATGAAATCCGTACAGTCGGCTGCCTGCCGGAACCGCTGGAATATCTCCACAGTGTAGTGCTGGATGACATTATATTGCTTTTCGGCGGCGAAGACAGCCGGCTGTCCTGGCGGGAAGAGATTATCGAATTCAACCCCCAAAACGGGACCCTTCGATACCGGGAATCCATACCGAACGCCAATTCGGCAATCGAAGCAGCATTGATAGGCGATGATATTATTGCCAAGTTGAGTTTGACCGATTCCCGTCCGGAAGTGCTGTATAGAATCGATACGGAGAGAGGGGATAAGGTTGCGGGACCCCTCTTTTCTTTGGCTGAAAAGTCGATGGGACTTTCCCTCTTGTCTGCCCGGGGAAAGGCATTTCTCATCGGGGGCGCCGATGAGCAATTTGGAAGGCATATCGGAATATACGAGATCGATTTAGAAACCGGCTCTTTAACTCCAATCAAACTCAAGAGCTTCGTGTGGCGATAGTCAAAGGGAAGGAGAAGCTAAATGACGTTTCCCGCAATCACGTCATTCCTGCGCTTCCTCGGCATCTTCGCTGATCAGACCGAAAGGCATGACCCTCGCTGTGCTTTCGTCGGCAAGTTCTTCGATGAGTATAACAGCTTGAAAAGGAATCATTACATGGTTGGTTTCACTGAAATCTTTGCGAAGATCGTCTTCAGACGGATTTATGATCAGCTTCTTTTTCGTCGGGAATACCAGATCTTTAATAGATACGAAATAAGGGTGGGTCAAATCCAGGCTTTTTGCCGTAAGCTGGATTTCTTTCTGCTTCCATTTGAAGTGTACCCTGTATAATGCCAATTTGATTTACTCCGATAGGGGATTATGGAAAAGATACAAATAATGCCGCACGGTGTCAAATACCACAAATATCTTAACAAAATTATAGTAGTTTAACTATAAAAAAGATAAAAAAACTTACTTTCTTTAAATAAGATCATTGACATTGCCTAATAATGGGATATCATAGTCGGCAAGTGGGAAAATGTGGGAAAAAGTGGTAAGATAAAGTATGATTATCGGTGAATATCGCATATCCCTTGATGAAAAGGGGAGAATAATGATACCTGCGCGGATCCGCAGCGATATTGCCGGAAATATATTGATTATCACCCGGGGCATCGATCAATGCCTCTGGCTTTTCCCTCCGGATGAATGGAAGTTGATTTCTGACAAGCTCCTCGCCACAACCTCGATTTTTCAGGAAAAAGCCCGCATGATGCATCGCCGCTTTATCGCTCCCGCCCAGGAAGTGGAAATCGACAAAGCCGGACGAATTATGGTTCCCACTACGCTGAGAAGCTATGGGGGATTGAAGAAGGATTGCATCATTATGGGTATGCTGAATCATCTTGAGATTTGGGATGAAGAGTTCTACAGGGGTTACTGGGAGGACAAAGAAGCGGATTTCCAGGAGGCTGCCGAGGAAATCGGGGAAAAATTTAAAATATTGTGAAACACATGAATATAGGGATTTCACTGTGAGCGATTTGCAGTTAATCCATACGCCTGTGCTCTTAAAAGAGGTTTTAGAATGTCTGGAGCCGGGCAGGAGCAGGTGCGTAATGGTGGATGCTAATCTCGGTGAAGGGGGCCATGCAGGGGTTTTTTTAAATCGATACCCCAATTTGATTCTCTTCGGCGTGGAAGCGGACAGCGACATAGCGCATATTGCACATAGTAAACTGGAAAGATTCGGGGATCGTTTCCGGCTCTATCGTATGTGGTTCGATGAATTTTTCTCTGATTATGAGCGATACTGTGACGAGGCGCCCGACCGGATACTTTTTGATCTCGGTATTTCAGCATTTCATTTTAAAAAGAGCGGGCGGGGCTTCTCATTCAGCAGGGATGAACCTCTGGATATGAGACTGGACAGGGAGCTCCCGGAGACGGCGGAGGATATTGTAAACTCCTACCCGGAAGAAGAGTTGGCAGATATCTTTTTTAACTTTGGAGAGGAGAGATACTCCAGGCGAATAGCCCGAATCATAGTGAATGAGAGGAGGAGGGCTCGTATTACCCGTTCGAAAGCTCTTGCAGAGCTGATCAGGCGGGCTGTGCCGGCTTCCTACCGGAACGGGCGAATTCATCCTGCCACTCGCAGCTTCCAGGCTCTGCGAATCGCGGTGAATCGAGAGCTTGAACAGCTCTCCAGGGGCCTGGAAGGAGCGTTCCGTGTGCTCCAAGAAGGAGGCCGGATGGCTGTTATCTCCTTTCATTCTCTGGAGGATAGAATAGTAAAGCGTTTTTTCAGAGAAAAGAATAAGTCCTGTACGTGCCCCCCGGAGGCGCCGATTTGTATATGTGGGGGGAAGAGAGAATTGACTTTGCTCAACAAGAAACCGGTGAAACCCGGTAATGAGGAACTGGTATGTAATCCTGCCTCCAGGAGCGCCAGAATGCGGGCTGTCCTGAAGCTGCCTGGAGAGAAGATGTGAAAAGTCCTATGAAAAAGGTGCTGCTGTTGATGTTGGTCCTGTCGGTGCCCGTCTTCCTCTCTCTGGAGACGTGGCAGGCCTTTCGTTTCAGGAAAATGCAGGAAGAGATAACCGCGCTGACTTACACCCAGCAGGAATGGCTTGAAAAGAACAAGAAGGTTCTGGCGAATATATCTCTCTTTCGTTCGCCTGAAAGGATTGAGAAACTGGCTAAGGATGAATTAAACCTTGTCAGGATCGAACCGGAGCGGATACTGCGGATAGAGCTTTCTGAAGGGGAAGGGCAGTGATAAATAATTTGTTTACTGCCGGAGAAATAGCCGCTGCCGTTGGCGGGGAGCTTCCGCCCGGGAATTCAGCGGACCTTACCGTAAACTCCGTTTCCATCGACTCCAGAAAGGTGGAAAAGTCAGGCCTTTTTGTCCCTCTGGCAGGCGCCCGTACCAATGGGCATGAATTCCTCAAGCATGCTGCTGCCGGTGGATCGACTGTTCTCATGATTGGCCGTTCCTGGTGGTCGATGCGGGGGGACGGATTACGCAGTCAGTTGAGACAAAAAAGGGTGAGCCTTGTCATAGTGGATGAGCCGCTGAGGGCGCTTCAAATTCTGGCTGCATATCACATGAGGAAGTTTCCTCATGTTACACGTATCGCAATAACTGGAAGCAACGGCAAGACCACTACAAAAGAGATTGTCGGGAGAATCCTGTCCGAAACGGCGGTGACCCTTATTAACGAAGGTAACTTGAACTCCGAAATTGGCTTACCACTTACCGTATTTAACATGACTCCTGAATGCCGCTACGCTGTTTTTGAAATGGCGATGAATCATCCCGGGGAAATGGATGTTTTAGCCGATATTGTCAGACCCCATGCGGCTCTAATAACGAATATCGGGACTGCCCACATAGAGTATCTCGGTTCAGTGGATGCTATTGCGGCGGAAAAGAAGAAGGTTTTCAAATACTTTTCCGAAAAAGAGAAGGGATTCCTCTATGAGGCTGAGCCCTATTATAAATTTTTATCAGAGGGCATTAAGGGAGAAATTATTCCCTTTGGACAAACAAAAACAACGGGATACAGGGGAAGCAGGAACCTGGGGTTGGATGGCACATCCATAAACTGGGAGGGACTCCAGGTTCACTTTCCTCTGTTCGGCCGGCATAACCTTATTAATGCGCTGGGCGCCGTTACGCTGACACGGTATCTCGGAGCGGACCGCAAAGCTGTAAAGAAAGGTTTGGAAGGGGTGGAGGCACTTTTTGCGCGGTCGCAGGTAATCAGGGGAACCATCACCGTTATACAGGATTGCTACAATGCTAATCCTGATTCGATGAAGAAGGTCCTCCGGTTTTTTCATTCCCTGGAGTGGAATGGAAGGAAGATCACCGTTTTGGGCAGTATGCTCGAACTCGGAAAGAGGAGCCTTGAGGCGCATGTGGAAATCGCCCTATTTGCCCTCAATCCCGCTGTGGACATTCTATATTTCTATGGTAAAGAGATGTATGAAGCCGCGGAGATTGTGCAAAAGCGCGATAAACTCGCCCGCTGCTACTGGACAGATGATTTCAATACCCTCCTGAAAAAAATTACGGAATCAATTAGGAAAGGGGATATCATTCTCCTGAAAGGTTCTCGGGGAACCCAATTGGAGAGATTGGTTGACCCGATTTTGAAGGCTGCCGCCTGAGAAGTCGAAAGAGACAGCACGATCTGCCTCGGAGACAGTAACACCTTAAAGGCGGTCCGGTTTTAGGGGGGAAAATGGAAAGAATTGAGAAGAAATCCGGAGACTTTATCCTGGTCCTGCTGATTCTGCTTCTCCTCGGTATAGGCGTATCAGTACTCTATTCTGCCTCCTATGCCAACGCGGAAAGACTCGGTAAGGATCCCCGCTACTTTTTTTTCAAGCAGATACTCTGGATCGCCCTGGGCGGTGTTGGGTGTTTTGTGGCGTCCCGTACGCCGCTTGAGCTCTTTCGCAGAGCCGTCCCCTTCATTCTTCTCTTGAGTCTCGTTCTAATACTTCTTACCTTCGTTCCCCAGCTGAGTCATCAGGTACAGGGAGCGCGCCGGTGGATTTTCGTGTTCGGTCAGTCCTTTCAGCCGTCCGAGCTTGTCAAGTTAACGATGGTCATCTACCTTTCCAGCATCTGCAGCAAGAAAGAGGATCGGATAAATGATCCGGTTAACTCTATAATCCCTCCGTTAATCGTCGTATCCTTCTTCGTCTGTCTTATTCTTATCCAGAACGATTTCTCTACCGCTATGTTTATCTTCGGTACTGCCGTGCTCATCTTCTATATCGCACGGATCAAGCTCTATTACTTTCTGTTCCTCGGTTCCATAGTACTGCCCCTGGGCGTTATACTGCTTCTGTCGAAAGAGCACAGGGTGCAGAGAATAATATCTTTTGTAAACCCTGCCGGAGATCCGGCCGGGGCAGGTTTCCAGGTGCTGCAGGCAAAACAGGCTCTGATCAACGGCGGGATTTTAGGCAGAGGACTGGGTATGGGAACCAAGAAAATGGGAGATCTGCCTGAAGCGCATTCTGATTTCATCTTTGCCGTAGTCGGTGAAGAGCTGGGCTTTGTCGGCATTTTTTTCATAATGCTGCTCTTCATACTTTTTGCCTACAGGGGTTACAGCATTGCGCTGCGCAGCAGAGATTCATTTCAATACTACCTGGCTTTCGGCGCTACGACAATGATTTTTCTGCAGGCCATGCTGAATATGGCGGTAGTTGCGGGTCTTGTTCCGGCGACGGGCATACCGCTGCCGTTTTTTTCCTCGGGAGGCTCCTCCATTCTCATGACCTTGATAATGACCGGGCTCCTAATTAATGTTTCCCGGCAAACCGAAAACACCGGGAGGATGCTCTTTGTCTGAAGCGATTATTTTTAGACCAGGTACAGAGCAGCGAAGGAGAAGGTCGAAGCCGGCCGCGCGCGTATACGGGATCATCATCCTTGTGCTGCTCTTCTTGGCATTCGGAGAGATTCTCTTTCAATTTATCATAGCTCCCAGGCTCGTTATAAAGCATATAGAGGTGGAGAGCGATTTCAACCTGTCGAAGAGCGAGATCCTGCGTATTGCAGGGATAGAAGGAAAAGAGTACTATTTTTCTGTTTCCTGTGAAGAGATCCGGAGAAATCTGGCGTCGTACACCGTAGTCAGGGAAGCGAAGGTTACGAAAGTATTTCCGGATACTCTGAAAATCGTGCTGAAGCGGCGCGTTCCGTTGGCTATGTCGTTCAGCTTTCTTGACGGGAGGATGATTCCTGTTACTTTCGACGAAGAGGGAATTATATTTCAAATAGGTCAGTCCATTACGGAATGGAACCTTCCCGTGGTATCAGGACTCAAGTTTACTCCAGTCATGGGATTACGACTGCCGGGAAGGTTGAAGCCTTTTTTGGAGGAAATGAAAACTCTTCGAGACAATACACCGGAGCTGTATAATCTAATTTCCGAGATTAAAATATATTCAACCAGTGACGTTGATTATGAGCTTCTCTTCTACCCGGTGGGATATGCTCAATCTGTTAATTTTGGCCGCGAGATCAATGGCGGTTTGATTAAATATTCGTTGATGGTTCTGGACGTTCTCGATAAACAGGGAATGCTGGAACATGTGGAAGAGCTCGATTTCAGAACTACCGGAGAAGTGGTTTATAGGATGAAGGAGGGATAACCGTTGCAAGTGGATGACTTAATCGTTGGCCTGGACATAGGAACGACTAAAATATGCGCCATCATCGGTCAGATGAATGAGAGCAATATGCTCGAAATCATCGGGGTCGGCAAGACACCCTCCAGGGGCCTCCGGCGGGGTGTGGTGGTCAATATAGAGGCGACAGTTAAATCCATTCTCAACGCTATCGAAGCGGCTGAACTTATGTCCGGCAGAGAAATAAGCGGTGTCTTTGCCGGTATCGCGGGCAGTCACATAGAAGGCATCAATTCCCGTGGT
>CBDUZM010000105.1:0-8595 GCA_965371685.1 uncultured Spirochaetaceae bacterium
TTTTCAAAAAAGTGGCGCATGACAGATAATGGCAAATTTGACACCCTGAATATTGCCTTCTGGGATAAATATACAAATCAGTATTTATGCTATATACGTGATTTCCACAATATACCGGGCAAAGACAGGAATGCAGGCATTAGGGATGTTCGTTGGATGGTATCAAAAGACTTCAAGAGCTGGACTATCCCGGTGTTGCTCGATTTTGGCGATGGCGACGATTATCCGCTCTATACCAATGTTATTCAGCCCTATTACCGTGCAGATCATATGCTTGTTGGTTTCCCATCACGCTATGTGGAAAAGAGAGAATGGACACCCAACTTTGATCAGCTTGCCGGAGCGGATAGACGTAAGAAGCGCATGAAAGTACATCCGCGCTATGGCCGGGCCATTACCGACTGCGTCTTTATGTCTTCACGTGGAGGCAAGAAGTGGAAGCGCTGGGACGAAGCGTTTATCACACCGGGACTGGAGCATGAGTACAACTGGGTTTACGGTGACTGCTATCCTGCGGTAGGCATGATTGAGACCGTAAACGATCTGCCGCACGCTCCCAATGAGCTTTCGATGTACACCTTTGAATATCATTGGTCCATGATACCCGCCAGGCTGCGACGCTACACAATAAGAATAGACGGCTTCGTATCCTACAATGCCACGTACAAACCCTGTAGGCTAATCACTAAGCCTTTCACTTTTAAGGGCAGCAGATTGTCGATAAACTTCGCGACTTCCGCTGTTGGTTATGTTAGAATCAAACTAATCGGTCAAGGTAAGGCGCTTAACTCTATCGAGATTTTCGGTGACAGTCTTGATAGAACGGTTATCTTTGAGGACGGCGACGTAGAATCACTCGCCGGAAAGCCAGTTAACATGGAAATAACCATGAGTGACGCCGATATCTATTCTTTCAGATTCAACGTATAGCCAGTCAATTACCCGTATGATCCCCGTTATTCTTTAAGAATAATATGCGAGACCGTTGTAATGAACGGTTGACTGTTAAGGAGAGTTCGATGATAAAGTTTTTATTTTTTGATAATCGAACATTCGAATATATACATGGATTCGAGCGTTGTATGCAGCAGCCGGTTAAATACGGCAATAATCCCATTTTACGTCCCGACCGGCCTTACGAGCACAGGCGTGCGCATCTTTACGGCACTATTTTGCGCGATCCTGAAGTGAAACTATTTAAAATGTGGTACTCGACCCACGATAAGAAGGAGGGAACATCAAGGCTATGTTATGCTGTTTCAGAGGACGGGTATAGCTGGCAGAAACCCGACCTTGATGTAGTTCCGGGTACCAATATTGTGCTTCCCGAAGAGCAGCGTACTCACGGGCCGTCGGTAATACTCGACCTAGATGAAGCAGATCCATCAAAGCGTTACAAGCTCCTCATGCGCCCCTCAAAGATACCTTATATTCTGGCTTACTTTTCAGCCGATGGGGTTCACTGGCACAAGGCTCAGGATGAACCGGTTATTAAGGCAGACAGTGACTGCCATATAGGATTGTACCGCGATCCGGAGACAGGTCTTTACCAGGCATCCCTCCGTTTTTACCATGTCGACCGCAGGGTATGGCGAACCGAAAGTGAAGACTTCATGGAATGGCGCCGTCCCGTGCTTGCGCTGGAGCCGGAAGCAAACGAACCCCCGCAAACACAGATATACGGCATGCAGATGTCGCCGTACGGTTCCTTTATTATGGGTTGGATCTCGATGTACAACACCGAAGAGACGGATATGCGCTGGTCTAAAATGGATGGAACCATGGATGTACAGCTGGCATACAGCCGCGGCGGGTACTGCTGGCACCGCACAGATCCCGGCAGACGTTTTATCCCTCTGGGTGAGGAAGGGAGCTGGGATTCGATGCTGCTCATCCCATCCACTGGTCCTGTTTTACTGGAAGAAGAAATCCGTTTCTACTTCTCGGGCGCGCCATATCCGCACGGCTTTGACTCTGAAAATGAATTCGAGTGTATTGGGGCGGCTTCACTTCGTCCTGACGGATTTGTGGCACTGCGGGCAGGCGAGGAGACCTGCGAATTTCTTACTCGATCCTTTGCTATGACTGAACCGGGGATATTTATTAATGCTGATGCGCCGGGGGGGATGCTGAAAATAGAAGTGTGCGAGTCATCCGGAAAGCCAATAGAAGGATTCAGCTTTCCCGAATGCCGGGCGGTAAGGGGTGACAGCGCTGCACTTCAGGTTCGGTGGGCTGAAGGAGCTGACATCTCAAGGATGACCGTGCGGCCTATCCGGATTCGCGTTCGGGCCAGGCGGGCAGATTTGTACTCAATCTGGATGCCCAATGGAGATAAAACCACCAGGTACTGGGATTTCCATGAAATTACCTGCCTAGATCCGCTTAAGTGAAAGAGTAACGCCGAAGAGGAGATGTATTATGAACGATACAAGAGCGGGAGCAACGGACAGTCCCATACAATTTACACTTCAGCACCGGGATTATTTTTGCCAGGTCTTAAAGTTTAAATGGCCCGCAGCCGTCGATTCGACGAAGATGTCGGCTTTTATAACGGTCACACAACCCTGCAAGTACCGCCACAAATTGACGGCGGAGGCTTGTAAAAAGGATGGGTCAGGTAATATTGAAATCCAGTTTCCGCTTATCGATGACGGCCTTTTTTCAGCAGAGCGCGGTAAGGATTACTGGGAAATGGGGATGTACAGGTTCGAAATAGAGCTCAAAGATGAAAACCTGACAGTAGGCTCGGGGATGATAGAGCTTGATCCAAACGACTTTTTTGGAAAGATAGGCGACCGGAAATTAGCCCAGGTGGATTCGCTGCGGCAATTTATCGAGTGCGCTCCTGACTGTCCGGTGTTTATCGACAGGGATGAGATCGGTTTTACAACCCGGACTGTAGAAGAGCGTGTTGAAGCATGTACCGTTGAAGCTGACGTTGTAGAGCCTGAAACACAATCCCTGGTGGCAGGACCGGTAGTTCTGAACCTGGACGGCAACGTTCAGCATCATTCCTTCAAGTGCAGCAGCCGGCAGCGGGGTGAGTGCTGGCTCAGACTGCGCGTGATACTGGACGGCGAGTGTGTCGGGCCTTACCTTGTACGCAGGTTCCGGATGGAGACCGCTGCTGAGCTAATAAAACCGGAGCTTCCGCTTCGACCCGGCAACAGGCCGCAGTACATGGTGGACGGGTGGCTCTTCTCATCCTCTGAAGGGCTCTGCCATAACCCGGATCGGCTCGAACGCCTCTCCGACGGTCCCGTTATCAAGCTTGACCGGCCGTGGGAAAAGGGCCCGCAAATGGTATCCATTGAATCCTTTTCCTGGGATGCAGAGGAAAAGCAATACAGGATTACCTATTTCGCCGGGCCAATTTTTATTGATCCTGAAATATCAAAGAAGCTGGATGCCGAATTATATCACGGCAGCCGTTACCTCTGCCTTGCAGTTTCCCCGGACGGCGTTCATTGGGAAAAGCCGGAGCTTGGATTTGTCGAGTTTGAAGGTTCAAGAGAAAACAATATCCTGAGGGACATGCAGAAAGAAGATAATCTATTATCCGGGGAATACGACAGCTTTCCCGTTCAGGTGAAAGAGCGGCCTATTCCTGAAAGGTATCGCTACAGGTTTTATGATCCCGAAACAGACGGACCGGTTGATATGGACAGGTTTGTTTTACGTTTGTTTCAGGACTTCAACATGGAGCACGATTACCAGTTTGAAGGCGGGTTCAAGCCCGCGCCCGGAGAATTCTGGGGCTTTGAGCGCCGGGGCGATCTTTTTCTTGCGCTTACTCATGAACCCATACTGCATGAGCATAAAGGTTATGACTTGTATACAACCACAGAAAGGGCTTCCACCTATCCTTTTGAAGGAGAGAAGGTGGCGCTTTTTTCAAACAACGGCAGGGGCACGAGTACGTTTTACGACAGGAGGAGTAAAACATTTTACTATTTCTTCCGCCCGAATTTTCCGGCCTATCCGCCGCACGGCATGCCCTATTATCTTACGCATCGATACGCCCAGATCCGGGTCAGGGCTGTAATGTGGACCGTCGACGGCATTCACTGGAAGAGGCGTTACATGATTTCGCCTGACGAACATGATGTTCCCGGAACCACCCTCTATGGATTCGGTATTATAAGGCCGGAGGGAAGCCTGGAAATCGATACGGACGGGCAGCTCTGCCTGGGGACGATTGAGCACTGGAATCTCAGGACTCAGACAACGGTACCCGAGCTTATATGGAGCAGGGATCATATTCACTGGCACAGGTTTGGCGCCAATAGAAAGCCCGTCCTGCCTTCCGGCCCGGTGGGCAGTTACGATAACGCGGTAAGAAGGCTTTCGGTATATTATTCGGCGTTCAATCCGGATGGGGAGGAAGAATGGTGGTTCCCGTATGACGGTACGAATGCCCGCTACATGCTGTATTGCGGCAAAGAAATTGACAGCCTCGAGAAATTCAAAGAAAAGTATCCTTACTTCAGGCTGGCGCCTTTCTTCACAACCTGGGAGGATTTCTATAAAGAGGCTAAATCCAATATCACGCTCCCAGCCATGGCAAGGTGCAAGGCGGGGAGACTGGCACATGTTGAGCCCGTGGATACGGAAGGTGAATTTACGACTCATCCCCTGGTATCAGAAGGAAGCCGCCTCTGGATAAATGCCCGGACGGAAGCTGGAGGAAGCATTCGAGTTGAACTCCAGGACCCGGAAGGAAATGTTTTTCCCGGTTTCAGCCTTGATGACTGCATTCCGTTTTCGGGGAACAAGGTAAAAAAAGAAATGAGGTGGAAAAGAGCGCGGGTGGAAGAAATAAACTGGCGTGTTGTACGGCTGCGTTTTGTCCTGAACAGGGCACAGCTTTTTACATTCAATATCGGTAATTAAGAACAGGAGAATATTATGAGCAAAGATGATGGAAAGAGAGTCGAAGGTTATCCGGATCCCCCCATGACAAGGGTGCGTCTCGAGATGGAGACGTATGAGTACCATATGCCTTTCAACTATCCCAATATTACAGTCGACAGGCTTTATCAGCGCGGGCAGGAGTGGCATGGTGTCGAGATGAATCCGATTAATTCCATCGGCGCCGACGAAGAGCATCTGCCGCCGGACAGCATAACTGTTGTGGAGGAGAGGCCGATTGTCCGTGTCGCCGTTATAGGTTCGGCATGTGTTCCGCCCGGTTTTATTCAGCTGGAAGCTGAACCGTTGGACGAATTCTATAAACCTGTAGATGCCCGGGGAACCGCCGCCGTACGGTATCGTGTAAACAATCTGTGGGGCATGCATATGCGGTGCGACAACTGGCTGGCCGAAAGCAGGGACAATATCCTCGATGAACAGGGCCGTGCATACCCTGAAATACCAAAGGAAAGAATTGAAAAGGTCTGGCACGGCAAAGGCAGCAAATATAAGATGAAAACTCACTACCGTGAAAACCCTCTTGTAGGAATGAGCTGTGCTGTTTTCGAGATACCTAAATCGAAGAAGGTAGTAATTTCAGGCGGATGTGAGGTCTGTGCATGGTCGGACGACAATTACCCGGATGATGCCCATTATTCATTCAGAATAATACGCGTGAGTATTCTCAAGAACGGCTGATTGTTTAAACAAGCGGAGGCGGCTACCGTGAAATGGGATTGGTGGAATAAAGAGTTTAAAAAAATGGTAACCCTGGGGGAAAGCATAACCGCCGGTGGCTGGAGCACTTCGCCTGATCGATGTTGGGCGTCCAGGCTGGCTAATGTTATATCGACGAAAAGCCCGTGTTATGATTACAGCGGGAAACCGGCGGCAAGCGAGCGGCTCAAAAGACATGTCATCGAGCAGAAACCGGATCTTTTAATTATATCCTATGGATTTAATGATGCACGGGGCGGCACACCGCTTGATTTGTTCAGAGAAGAGCTTATAACAATAATAAAGCATGTTCGCCAATCCATCCAGCCGCTGATAGTGCTCATAGGTCCTTACTATCTGACAGACTTTAGCCTGGGTGGTAAGCACTGGAGTCATGCAGACCTGACTCAATTTTACAAGTTTAACAGTGTAATTTCTGAAGTTGCGAAGGAACAATCATGCCTGTTTGTAAATATCCTTGCCGCAAATGGAGAAACAGACTGGATGGTCCATTACGACGGATGCCATGCCAATGACCTGGGACATCTGATAATTGCCAACAGGATATTTGAGGTGCTGGCACAGAACTGCTCATGTCTTGCAAAGAGTACAAAGGAAGCGGAAAAAACAAGCCCGAGATGGCGTGATGAATCTACACTGAAAGGAGCTTTCAAATGACACAGAGAGATGCAGTCCTGGCAACCTTGAAACACGAACCGGTTGATTTTGTGCCGGGATTCTGCTTTTTCGCAACTCCGCAGGCAGAGGAGCTTCTGCTTCCTGTTGTACTTCCTGCTGTGCTTCCCGGTGGACGGGCGGACAATCAGGAAAAAAGGGCAATCGATCTTTCAAAAGCGTTGGGCAACTGCATGATTGATGTACACGGCAATCTGCGTTATCGAGTCGTCGAAGAGGGTGATAATTATGAAATACAGGAATTCGAAAACAGCACACGCCGTTTTATTAACTTCAGGCCCGAATGGTTTTATGAAAACCGGTATAGACCGCTGGACTCGTCCGAAGATATCAATGAGTTGAATTTACCGGATGTCAATAATCCGGACCGATGGATCGATCAAAGAAGAGATGTTGAGCGATTTATTGGGGAAGGTTTTTTTACCAGGGGAACGCTGAACGGGTTTTATTCCGGGGTCTGGTATTACTGCAGGAAATACGAAAACTTTGTAATGGACCTTGCAGAAGGAAATGATTTCGTGCAGGAGCTTATAAACAAATGGGGCGGTTTTATATTGGAATCGGGCAGGCAGCTTCTTGAATGCGGGGTCGACAGCATCTACTGGACGGACGATATGGGAAGCAACGAAGGTTTGCTGATTTCTCCCGACATGTACCGCAGGTACTTCTTTCCCTGGCACAAGCGGGCTGCCGACCTGGCGCATGAGTACGGGAAGATTGCCATCATGCACAGCCATGGGAATATCAACAAGATTCTGCCGGATATAATTGAGACCGGAATTGATATCCTCGATCCCGTAGGCCCCTCGGACAGCATGGACATTGGAGCTATTAAGGAAGCTTTTGGCGATCGTATTACACTCATGGGCGGGATAAGCCGTTTTATAGGAGACATGCCGAAAGAGGAGCTTAGAGACCACCTGGAGGAGGTATATAGGACAGGCTGTCCCGGAGGCGGATTCATCCCTATGGAGGAGGGCGGTGTTCCAAAAAATATGTCCCGGGAGAATTTCAAATTCTATCTGCAATATCGCAGGGAATTGAGCAGCAGGCATAATATTCAATCTTAAAAATCCTTCCGACCACCACGGATCTGTTCTATTGTGTTTCCCAGAACCAGCGATGGAACCAGGCCTGGGTCTCCCTTGCGGCAGCGGCGTTGTGGGCATGTTCCCCGTCGAACCAGACTGTTTTTAAGCGGTCGCCTGAGCCGTACAATTCGTAGATTTTAGCAAGCTCTGCGTAGGCATGAAGTATTTCCTCTTTGTTGGGGAAATACCGGTCGCGCATTCCCCTGATATCCAGGAAAGGACGAGGGGCAATGAGCGCCGCGAAGTGATCGATGTCATAGGGGAGGGGAAGATTCTCCTCAGCGTGCTTACGCAGGAGGGGATAGTTATAGGATTGAATAAGATTTTCAATGATCTGGTCAGGAAGACCGCGGAGCGGAGACCAGCCGCACACCGATGCAGCGGCAGCGATCCTCGGCTCCAGGGCTGCGCCAAGAAGAGTCATCTGCCCTCCCTGCGACCAGCCCGTGAGACCGATCCGTTTCCTGTCCACTTCCGGTACGGTGAGGAGGAAATCCACGGCCCTACTGATATCCCATGCTGACAACCCTACACGCGTCCAGGTCGGGAAGCGCTCGTCAAGGGCGCCTGTATCGTACGGCTTTAGGCCCGGAGTTGTGCGTTCGCCGGCAACCGGATAGTCGGGACAGAGAACAACATATCCGAGCCTTGCAAAGTCTTCGCCGTAGGCCTCCGGGTGATCCGGATTCAACGGTCCGGCAAGGCCGGCCGGTCCGTCCTTTCCGTAGTTGGGTGTCATGAAGCTTCCCGGCAGACAGATAATGGCAGGCACGGGTGGTGCAGTCTCCTTAGGCACAAGAAGCCATGCCCATACCACGTCGTCCGTCTCGCTGCCGTATCGGACTTTTTTTCTTACATAACCGCCCGCTTCGGTGAAATACATGATACGCGGATTGAGCGGAGGCTTTTCCTTAAAAGGAGGAGAGCCGAGCATGTCGTTCAGGGCGCCAAGCGCTTTTTCTCTAAACTTATCAAGAGATTTTCGTGATGAAGGACAGGCGAATGGTTCTGTATTCAGTTTCATAGATGTTTCGTTATGAGGATACTATGAGCCGGGAATATTTTCAAATGTTTATTACGTTTGGTGTAAATTTCCGGTATATGTTACTATTATTTATTTATTAAAAGCTATTTCCTTCCGAAATAGTATTTGACAAATTATTTTTTTTCCTTTTTT
>CBDUZM010000106.1:0-8508 GCA_965371685.1 uncultured Spirochaetaceae bacterium
CAGGTTCCCTGTTTTTTCCGATTCCCCGGATCCTGCATTCAGGTGCCTTCCCCGGCCTGGAGAGGATTGTCTCTATTTCTGAGTCAATCCCCTTAATACGCCTCATTATCAGCTCTTCATCCGGTTGGAGACAGACAATTTTTACCTGGGGACCGGCGTCTATCGTTTCCCAGGCGCCGATTCCCTCTTTCCTCAGTCTCTGACACTCCTGTATGATTGCGATAGTGCCCGGAAGCCAGTAACAAATCGGAGGAGCGGCGGCAAGAAGGACGGCGTGCATCCTCATACAACTCAGTCTGACCACATCGCCGAGTTTTTCAATATCCTTCCTTTCCAGGGCATTCATTGCTTCCTGCAGGAGGGCCGACGAGGTTTTTACCCATGCCCGGTAATAAGGAGAGCTCCGGAGTGTTCTATTCATAGCCCACCTTGATGAGATTGTCTTTTTACTATGACTGGTTACGGCAACGACTATGCGGAAATCAGGCCAGTGATCCTTCGGAAATACCGGTTCCGCGCGCCTCGCTCCTGCACGAAGAAGAACAAAGCCTTCGAAGACAGATCGGGCGGCGGATGCCGAGCCGGTTCTTGCCAGATCGGACAGCTCTCCGGCAGACAGATCCTTTCCCGCGGCTCTTGCACAGGCGCAGGTCAGAGCGGCAAAACCGGAAGAGGAACTTGCCAGGCCGGCAGAGGAGGGAAAATCGTTGCGGCTCTCCGCCTTGAAACGGCAGCCGGTCTTGAAATAATTTCGCAGCCTGTCGAAGAAAACACGGTATCGCTCCCTTTCCTGAAGGACGCCCTCGAGAAACACAGAATCGTGATCTTCTGTAAGAGAAACCATGGTTTCAGTATTTAAACCGCCGAGAGTAACCGCAAGACTTGGTGTGGCGGGAAGATTCTCCCTGATATTTCTCTTTCCCCAGTACTTGATAAGCGCGAGACTCGGCGACGCCCTGCACACCACTTCAACGGCCATCTTTACCTTTCCTGTGGCGTGAAAGTGCTTCCGCGGCCTCTGCCAAAGTGTAGTTTCCTCTTTCCGACAATATGTCGGCAATCAGCCTGACCTCCTGCCCTCTCGCTCCTGCCTGGTAGGCTAACCTGGCCGCATGGTGTTTCATATGGCCTCTCTGTATCCCTTCGGTTACCAGCGCCAGAAGAGCGGCAAAGTTTTGAGCCAGCCCCAGTGCCGCGGCAATCCGTGCCAGTTTTCCCGCATCCGGATTGCCCAGGAGCTTGAGTGAAAAACGGCTCGCCGGATGAAATCCCACCGCTCCCCCAACGGTCGCCAGGGGAAGAGGCAGCTCCAGGCTGCCGCCTAAGGTATTACCTTCCATGTGATAGGTACTTAACCCCCTGTAAACCCCTTCCCGCGCTGCCCAGGCATGAGCAGCCGCTTCAACCGCCCGCGTGTCGTTGCCCGTGGCCAGAGCGAGAGAGCTGATCCCGTTCATAATTCCTTTGTTGTGGGTTACCGCTCTCGATTCATCCTCCCGGGCAAGATCGGAGGCGAGCACGATCCTCCGGGCGATCTCTCCCGACGAAAACCCGCCGCGGCCCAGAGGAGAGAGCATATCAGTGGACAGTGAAAAACGTGCGCCGGCTCTTCGCAGGGCAGCATCGTTGGACAGAATGCTCATGAGAGCTTTCCCTCCGCTCACCTTTTCCAGCAGCGGCCTTACTTTCTCGGCCGCCGTGTTTAAAATATTCGCTCCCATGGCGTCCCGCACATCGATCAGGAGGTGGACCCTTACCATGTTCGTGTCAGGAAGCCTGAGCACTTCAAGCCCTTTGTATCCGCCCCCCCGATCTTTAAGTGATCTATGGAGCTCTTTCAGCTCATCTTCGATCTCCTCCCGGTAAGCGTATATTTCCGATTCCTTCCCGGCAGGCACTCCCTCCAGAAAAATCTGGGTTTTCATGACAGGATCCGAACACCAGGTTCTTAATCCACCTCCCCGGCTCAGTATCCCGCCGGCATACGATACCGCTGCTATAACCGAAGGCTCCTCGACAGCCATTGGAATGATGAGCTCTTCTCCGTCGATTACAAGTCCGGAAACAACCCCAAGGGGCACGGGAAGAGAGCCGACAGCCGATTCCACCATGAGATCGGAGAGCTCGAGCAGATTCGGGCTGCAGGAGATCGCCTCCCATTCATCCCTGTCAAACGGTCTGAAAGCTTTTATCCGCTTTCTTCTTTCTTCGATTGACAGCTTCCTCAAGCCCTTTAGTACGGCCGATCCCTCTGAAGGCAGCTCCCGCGGTTTTTTCTTCATGCCTTATCCTTCCCCCTCTTATGTTCCCGAATTTCCCCATGAGGGTCAACAACCTTTAAAGCATTTACGCTGTGGCTGTGCAGCACAACATACAGCATACCGGCAGCCTATATAGACCCAAATAGATCCTTATCGTGTTGTGACAGCTCCAATGCTCTGACAAAAGATCCCCGGCAGGAGGAGTGCACTTTACACATCGCTGATTATTCAACAATTCAAAATACCTGCAAGAGTGAGCATGCGGGGAGCCTCTTGTCTACCGTTTAGAATTGTGCACAATAATAAAGGTAAGGCGGATACTGTGAATAAAAAGAAACGGCACCGGTCGGAAATCCGGCACAGGAAAGAGAAGCATCTCTCTATCTGTACAGATCCTCTCCGTTATTCCGTTGAAGGGAACAGCAGCGGTCTTGAATGGGTCCACTTCATTCACAACGCTCTTCCTGAAATATCAGAAGGAGAGATAGACACATCCTGTCAATTCTCCGGTTATTCTCTTTCCCTTCCAATTTTTATCTCCTGCATGACAGGCGGTTCAGAAAGAGGCTTTCGAATAAACAGGGAACTGGCCCGTGCGGCCCAGCAGGCAAAAATTCCGATCGGGATGGGCTCTTTCCGCATTCTCTTCGACCAGCCGGAGCTGTTCCCTCATTTTTACCTTAAATCTCTGGCGCCGGATGTTCCTGTTCTTGCCAATATAGGAGGTGTACAGATCCGCGACAGAGACCACAGGGAAATATTTGAGTGGATCAAACGATTGGAGGCAGAAATCCTGGTAGTGCACCTGAATCCCGGGCAGGAACTTTTTCAGCCGGAGGGCGACCGCGACTTCCGGGGAATAAAAGATGCGCTCACCCGTCTCTGTGAGAGCTGCCCTGTTCCCGTTATCGCAAAAGAAACCGGATTCGGCATATCTCCTTCCGTCATCAGGGAATTGTTCGATGCTGGAGTATTGTATGTAGATATCGCAGGCGCAGGCGGCACGAACTGGATATCGGCGGAATCCTACAGGCGCCCAAAAAAGGAAAGGATCGTTGCCGAAGAATTTAAGGCCTGGGGCCTGCCTACCGCTCTTATCCTGGCTCAAATGGAAGATTACGAAGGACGTATTCTGGCATCGGGAGGTATCCGGAGCGGAATGGATGTTGCCAAAACCGTTGCCCTGGGCGCCGAGCTCGCCGGACCGGCTCTTCCTTTTATCAGGTCCGTCGTATCCGGCGGAACCGAAGCGGTATTGAAATATATCAAAAGAATAGAAAAAGTCTTAAGAGCAGTGATGCTGCTCACAGGATCTGAAACTTTGAAAGATCTTAATAGAAAAAAAATCTGGCTCGATCCCTATCTCGAAGCATCCGTGGCTTCTTTCAGAAGAGGAGCGGAAGGACGAATCGTAGGTTTTTCCATGAACCGGAGGAACAGATAGTGGGAGATATAGGTATATTACAGTCATGAAACTTAACCTTGCATACGGTAAAAAAGGAATGCGATTCAGCCTTCCTGACAATGCGGACATTACAGTGATAGAGCCGAAATTCACGGAAAGGCTGCCCGATCCGATTAAAGCCCTCAGTGAATCTTTGCAGCATCCTATCGGAAAGCCGCCTTTGACTGAATGGTTAAATCCGGTACTCGGGAAAGGTTCGGAAAAGATCGGCATTGCCTTCAGCGATATTACCCGTCCCACGCCGAATCATATTATTTTACCTGTTCTGCTGGATACCCTCTCCCACGTGCCCGACGACCGGATACTCCTCTTCAATGGAACGGGAACTCACCGTCCGAACACGGAAGATGAGCTGAGAGAAATGCTGGGGGAGGAAATTCTCTCCCGCTTCAAAATTATACAGAACGACGCAGCGGATCGATCTTCTCACATCCTTGTGGGCAGGACAGGAAGCGGCAACGACATCTGGATCCACCGGGATTTTGTGGATTGTGATGCCCGGATTCTCACCGGATTCATCGAGCCCCACTTCTTCGCCGGTTTTTCAGGAGGAGGTAAAGCCGTCATGCCCGGTCTCGCGCTGCTTGAAACAGTGTATCGGAACCACAACGCCCAATACATTGACCACCCTTCCGTAACCTGGGGTGTTACACTGGGCAATCCTCTCTGGGAGGAGGTTCAGGAGGCGGCGGAGATGGCGGGCCCCTCCTTTCTGCTCAATGTTACCCTGAACCGGGACAGACAGATAACCGGTGTATTCGCGGGCGATCCGAGGAATGCTCATGAGACGGGCTGCTCCTTTGTAAAGAAAAACGCCATGGCGCCAGTATCCGATACTTTTGATATAGTAATTACCAGCAATTCGGGATATCCTCTGGATCTCAATCTCTATCAGTCTGTAAAAGGCATGAGCGCCGCTGCACAGATTGTCAGGGAAGGCGGGAGCATTATCATCGCCGCAGATTGTTGGGACGGAATACCGGACCACGGGGAATACAGCAAGCTGCTCCGGGAAGCCGACTCCCTCGAATCTCTTCTCCGGAGAGTCCGCAGCCCGGGCTTCCTGCATCAGGACATGTGGCAGGCACAGGTTCATGCCCAGATCTGCCTGAAAGCCGAAGTACATGTCTACAGCAGCAACCTTACGGATGAACAGATTGAAGGCGCCTTCCTGAAGCCCTGCAGGAGCATAGAAGAGACGGTATTTCAGCTGCTCGTTCGGTACGGGAAGAATGCCAGGATATGCGTACTTCCCGAAGGGCCTCAGACGATTCCCTATATTAAACAACGGCAAGGAGCGTAAAACATTATTATGGTGACCGAGAGCAATTCATTACACGGAGAACGGGCGCCGGAGACCCCCTGGTCTGAAACAGCGGAAGATGTCCTGAAATTACTGCGTACTGATTTAGACCATGGGCTGGTCAGTCGGGAAATCCTCCGTCGACGGGAGCGTTACGGAAAAAACCGCCTTGCAGAAACAAAAAAACGAAGCTGGCTCTTGATTCTTCTATCCCAGTTCAAGAGCCTCATAGTCCTTCTACTGGCTGCCGCATCCGTTGTTTCTTTTGCTTTCGGCGAATTCGCGGAAGCCGTTGCCGTAATCGTCGTGGTTATATTGAATACCGTTATAGGATTTGTCACCGAAATCAGAGCCGTGCGGTCAATGGAAGCCCTGGCAAGAATCGGAGATGTCAAGTCCAGGGTTTTACGCGACGGACAGGTGCAGAATGTCGAGGCCCAGAGCCTTGTACCGGGGGATATTGTCCTTATCGAAGGGGGAGACATCCTTTCGGCTGACATACGTTTAATCCAGGCTTCCAAGCTGCTGGCAGATGAATCGACCTTCACCGGAGAATCGCTTCCCGTGAACAAAGGAACAGAACCCATCGAGGAAGAGACGATCCTGGCTGAAAGATCGAACATGCTCTTTAAAGGAACAGCCGTGCTCCGCGGATCGGGTTCCGGCGTGGTCACAGCCACCGGTATGAAATCAGAGCTCGGTAAGATCTCTGCGCTCGTAGAAGAGACTGAAGAGGAAACCACACCCCTGGAGAAAAAGCTGAACCGCCTGGGCAATAAGCTCATTATAGCCACCCTGATCGTAGCGGCTGCCACAGCCTTGGGCGGTATACTCGCCGGAAAAACCGTCTTTCTTATGGTGGAGACCGCCATTGCACTGGCAGTTGCCGCCATACCGGAAGGCCTGCCTATAGTGGCTACCCTTGCCCTTGCTAGAGGAATGTGGCGAATGGCGCGCCGGAATGCCCTCATCAACCGGCTCTCAGCGGTGGAAACGCTTGGATCGACCAGCGTTATCTTCACAGACAAGACCGGAACCCTCACGGAAAACAGAAGGACTGCAGCCCTGATACGCCACAGCGGCAGAGAAATAGACCTCGGGACTGACGGCGCCAAAAACAGTACCCTGGCTGAAGACAGAATACTTATGGAATGCCTTAAAATAGGTGTGCTCTGTAATAATGCCTCACTGAGCTCGGACAGTACCTCAGGTTCCCGGGACTCGTCCGGAGATCCCCTGGAGATCGCTCTTCTGGCCGCCGGACGGGCTGCCGGAATAGAGAGGAACGATCTGGCCGAGATGCTTCCGGAGCTGAATGAAGAAGCCTTCGATGCGGACACCATGATGATGGCCACCTATCACAGGCAGAAAAACGGCGTTTATGTGGCCGTAAAGGGAGCGCCCGAATCCGTACTCACAGCCTGTGATTCCATCATGACGGATGAAGGAGAAAAGACATTTCATGAAACGGACCGGGAGGATTGGCTCGAACATAACAGAGAGCTTGCCGGCAGGGGCTTGAGAATGCTCGCCTTTGCCGCTAAAACAGAAGACTCGGTTGATGCTCCTGCTTACGAAAAACTCACCTTTCTTGGCCTGATAGGCCTTCTCGACCCACCGAGGAGTGATGTGCGCCGGTCCATCGATCTCTGCCAGGAGGCAGGAATTCGGGTTGTCATGGCAACAGGAGATCAGGCCGTAACGGCTAAGAATGTGGCGCTCGAAGTAGGACTGGTTGACTCTCAGGCAGCAGAGGTTCTACAGGGAAGCGACCTCAAGATTCCTGAAAGCCTGTCGGAGGAGGAGAGGAAACATCTTCTCTCCGTACCCATCTTCGCCCGGGTCAGCCCTAAACAGAAACTCGACCTTATCGACCTCCACCAGAAAAACGGCTCTGTCGTTGCCATGACCGGAGACGGTGTCAACGACGCCCCCGCTCTCAAGAAAGCAGATATCGGTATTGCCATGGGTGAAAGAGGAACCCAGGTTGCCAAAGAAGCTTCCGATATGATACTCCGGGACGATGCTTTTTCATCCATAGTCGCGGCTGTAGAGCAGGGCCGCATTATCTTCAACAATATCCGTAAATTTGTAATCTATCTCCTTTCCTGCAACGTGAGTGAAATTCTCATCGTCTCGGTGGCTTCCCTCTTCGCCGTGCCTCTCCCCATTTTACCCCTGCAAATCCTCTTTTTAAACGTAGTTACCGATATTTTCCCCGCCCTGGCATTGGGTGTGGGGGAGGGAGATCGGAGCATCATGAGAGAAGCGCCCCGCGATCCTGAAGAAAATCTTCTTACCCGCCGGAACTGGGGAGATATTGCCATTCACAGCACCATCATGACTCTATCCGTGCTGGGCGCCCTGACACTGTCTCTGACCTGGCTTGGCTTCCGGGACACCCAGGTTACAACTATATCCTTTCTCACCCTCGCCTTCTCACAGCTCTGGCATGTTTTCAATATGCGGGACCTTCGCTCTCCTCTTCTCATGAACGAAATAAGCCGCAATCCGCTTATCTGGGCTGCGCTTGGGCTGTGCATTTTGCTCCTCCTGGGGGCAGTCTACACCCCGGGTCTGTCCGGAATTCTGAAAATCACCCGGCCGGGACCGGAAGGATGGCTGTTGATAATTTCGATGAGCCTTATTCCACTTCTGATCGGACAGCTGCGGCTGATTCTCAGGGGATTCAGGGTAAAACGGGGGATCAAAGGTTAAGCGGTGTCCCGCTTCATGAAAGGAATTTATGAGAACACCAGAATTTCCCAGCCTCTCTTCTCCGCGATTCGTTTTAAAGAGCGATCAGGATTGACTGCTACAGGATTTCCGATATCTTCAAGAAGGGGCAGGTCGTGAATACTGTCAGAATAAAAGGAGCTTTCTTCTACAGAAATTCCTCTTAATTCAATATACTCGAGCACTTTTTTCCTCTTCTCCTGCCTGAAAATCGGTATATCCACAAAACGACCTGTACACACGCCGTCTTCAAATACCAGGGAATTAGCAATCATTTCTGTTATACCAAGATAATCAGCCAGTGGTTTCACAATGAAATCTATTGAGGAAGTGGCCAGTACTACCCGCCTGCCTGAGGACTGGAATCGTCTAATTAAGGTAAGAGCATCCGGATAAAGATCATGCCTTAGCGATTCATCGAAGCTCTCCCGTGAAACCCCCTCGATATCTTTCAGAGAGATGCCCTTGAGCCCGGGAAGCTCCGCTTTCCGGCCAAAGAAACGGTATCTCAAATAGGTCAGAGGAAAAGTGAGTAAACTGCTCACAGGGAATACACCGCGGCGCACACCTAACAACATGAAGTGTCTTCCGGATGAACGACGGGTAATAGTATGATCTACGTCAAAAAAATCTGCTCCCTGCATATTTCGGGAGTTTACTTTAAAAAAACCAGCTAAGTCAAACCATATTCGCTCAATGGCTGGCTTTTGAGCCGGGAAGCGGTTATCGATACAGTAATTCCG
>CBDUZM010000107.1:0-8491 GCA_965371685.1 uncultured Spirochaetaceae bacterium
TCCGGTTTTTCAGGGAAACGCTTACCCGGTACCGGAGGAAACACGGCAGCGGATAGTATGTGAAATATTACTATATGATGGGAAAATGAATGAAAAAAGATGTTTTAGCACTGGCAAAGCTGCAATTCTCAAAGAAAAGGCCTTCTAAAGAGACACTGAATCATCCCGGATTGATTCATCTTGCTTCAGGATTGGATCCATATACTGAAACCCCTTCGGCGTATCGTGAAGCCTACCGATCTCTTGGCATTGATATTATCAATAGAGTTCCTGAACACAACGCTCCAACTCCCTTAAAACAGGGAGAAGTAAAAGATCCGGGAAACGGGTATAAAGAAGCTTACCTTGGATTGTACAATACATATTACAAGTATAACTACCCTTTTCAAAATGTTGATGAGTTCTGGAGTGCAAAAAATATTAACCCTTTTTACAATGATCTTATTACGCCTGTACCGCACAGTTTGAAAAAAGATGAAATTGAAAGAAAGATGTCGTTCATTGGTGATATTGGTCTGTACTACTATATGCTGTATACAACCCTTTTCATGTGGGGTGTAGAGTATCTTGGGTGGGAAATATTTCTAATGGCGGCTGCTATGGATCCGGAGGGTTTTAATGAAAAATTCATTGAGGTTGTTTTTCAAAAATCTTTAAGATTGATTTCAACCCTTTCCGAGCTGGATTCACCTTTCATTTTCTGTCATGATGATCTGGCTGATTCTAATGGTCCTATTTGTTCTCCGGTCTGGTATGAGAAATATATTTTTCCTAAATATGTTAAGCTATGGAAATCTGTAAAAAATAAAAATAAGAAAATTATCTTTGTGGCTGATGGAAACATGTCACAACTCATTGAACCTC
This sequence comes from uncultured Spirochaetaceae bacterium, assembly GCA_965371685.1. Taxonomy (GTDB): domain Bacteria; phylum Spirochaetota; class Spirochaetia; order SZUA-6; family CAZLRN01; genus CBDUZM01. The sequence continues at coordinate 865 of CBDUZM010000107.1, forward strand.
TAAAGGCTACCGGTATTGATGGTGTTATGTTTGAAAATCCGGCTACAAGTTTCGATTTAATATTGAGAAGCTTCAGCGATATGATAATTATCGGGGGAATTGAAACCAATATTCTTTCTCGAGGTTCCCCGGAGGAGATAAAAAAACATGTCTATGATGTTAATGAAAAGACTAAAGGGCATCCCGGTTTTGCCATGTCCACTCCCGGTGGTATCCATGGCAGCATTCCACTTGAAAACCTGGAAGCCTATTTTGATGCCCGGGTTAAAACGGGGCATACCCCGCAAAACTGGAAAAAAATCAGCGGAAAGAAAATTAACTTCTGAACGGATTAATCGCTTAATGTATTTTTTTTATTTGCATATTTAATTCTATTACTTTAATATCTATCAGCTGAGGGTAATAAATGAAAGAGCCAAAAGTCAAATCTTTATACAGGGCAATGAAAATACTTGAATGTTTCACTCCCGAAGAACCTGAATTGGGCATTACAGAGTTGAGCGAAAGGACAGGTATGCTAAAGAGCTCCATCCACAATGTAGTTACCACCTTCGAGCTTTTAGGATATATAGAGAAAGATACTAAAAATGCAAAATACAGGTTGGGAAGCAAAATATTAGAGCTGTCTTATGTATTCAGCTCCTTTACTGATTATAGAAGAACGATAACGCCTTATCTGCATGAAATATGCCGTCTGACTGAAAATAACGTTTTTCTGGCAATTTTTGCAGATTATGAAATTGTTTATCTTGAAGGAGTAAATACGCCCAGCGCTGTTATACGTAATGCAAATATGACGGGTCGGAGAGATCCTCCTCACTGCACGGCGCTCGGAAAGGTCCTCATGGCACATCTTACCGAAGAAAAGCAGCATTATATAATATCGCACGGCCTCAAAGAATTTACAGAGCATACAATAACAAACTCGGAAGAGCTTTTAAAAGAACTAAAGGCTATTAAGAAACAGGGATATGCCATCGACAATATGGAGCATGAATATGGAATTAAATGCGTAGCTGTTCCTATTTATAATATATATAACGAAGTACGTTTCGCCGTCAGTGTTTCCGGCCCTTCATTACGGTTTACGAACAAAGACATCAAACATTATATAGACATTCTAAAAAATAAAGCTGAGATTGTAAAGAAAGCGATAACTGTATAATTCATTCTCCAATTGACAATCTATTGTTTATAAGCTACTATAAGATAATGAACAGTATTCATTTAAATTGAACATGGATTATATTAAACCCATGATAGGCGTTTAGATAATCAGAAGTATGGAGTCAGCCGTGACAAGAAAACGTGTAAAAAAAGCTCTTTTAAAAAGAGAAGTAACTATCGGAGCATGGATTCAGATCGGACATCCTGCAATATCCGAGGTGTTTGCTAATGCAGGTTTTGACTGGATTGCAGCAGACTGCGAGCACACAGACATTGATTTGAAAACATTTACCAGTATTTCCCGTGGAATGTACGGAAGAGGATCAGTTCCGTTTGTGCGTGTGAGGGAGAACGATACTCTTGCTATCCGCCAGGTTCTGGACGCAGGCGCACAGGGTATAATCGTCCCCCTGGTCAACACCGCGGAAGACGCCCAAAAAGCTGTCGCCGCAGCAAAATTCGCACCCGCGGGAATCAGGGGATTTGCTTTCTGTAGAGGCAATAACTGGGGAATGGATTTTGACGAGTATGCCCGCAGCGCCAACGAAGATACGGCGGTAATCATTATGATTGAATCAAGGGAGGCGGTTGAAAATATCGATGATATTCTTGGAGTGGAAGGGGTTGACGGTGTTTTTATCGGCCCTTATGATATGAGCGGATCTTACGGGGTAACAGGTCAAATTTCACACCCCGATATTCAAAAAGCCTTTAAAACCGTCTCCGCTGCATGTAAAAGAAATCAAAAATCCGCGGGACTCCATATTGTTTCGCCTTCTAAGGAAGCTATTACAAGGGCTGTTGAAAGTGGATTCACTTTTATAGCCCTCGGCATGGACATAGTATTCCTGGATCAGGGAGCAAGACACGCACTGCAGATTGCACGGCAGATACACCCAAAGTAGTAATTCCGGAGCAAACGATGACATCGAAAGAAAGGTTTACCGCGGTTTTAAATCACCAAAATCCGGACCGCATACCAATTAATTACATGGCCAAGACAGACATTGATAAAAAACTTAGAAGTCACTACGGGCTTACATCGGAAAAGGAACTTTTGGAAACTCTGGGATGCGATTTTTATTTTTTATCTGCAAGAGACATCAGCCAGAATGAAACTTTTGTTCCAATCTACAGGGGACCTGCGCTTTATTATTCCGACCACGAACGTACCTGTCCCTTTGGAATACGTTGGCGCCGAAATGTGCGGTACAGTAAATTCGGCGCCGACGAGGCTATTGAGGGCCCCCTCGAAAAAGCGAGCTCACCGCAGGACATTCTCGACCATCCCTGGCCGAAGGTGGAATGGTTCGACATGGATGATCTCATAGCTGAATGCGAGGAATATTCTGATAAAGTAATTATCGGAGGATTCTGGTCGGGAATATTCGGCGACAGTTATAGAATGCACGGATTTTCCAATTTCCTTCTGAACATGGCCATGAAACCGGAAGTGATAAAAACGCTTGTCAGCCGGATGACGGATTTTTATCTGGAGCTGAACGAACGAGCCTTCTCCGCCTTGAAGGGAAAGATGGATATATTCTTCATGGGTAATGATTTTGGAAGCCAGAGCGGGTTGCTTTTCAGCACAGATATGTGGGATGAATTCTTTTTTCCTTATATAAAGAAACTTGCCGGTCTTGCCCACAGTTATGGTATGAAAGTAATGGCTCACTCCTGCGGGTCAATCGTACAGATTATAGGACGGTTGATTGATGCCGGTGTAGATATTCTCGATCCTGTCCAGACCACGGCAGTTGGAATGGAACCAGGGCAGCTGAAAGAAGAGTTTGGAAGCCGCATTGTCTTCCACGGGGCAATCGATACCCAGCACGTTCTGCCCTTGAAGACGCCTGAACAAGTTTACAAGCATGCGGTTGAAACCATCAAGGTACTGGGAAGAAACGGCGGTTACATATTCGCTTCCTGCAACAGCCTGCAGAACGATACTGCCGTAGAAAATATTGCTGCCATGTATCGAGCCGCCGGGGAGTATAAATATTAGACATACAGGATTCATTCTGTTGGCTATAATGGAAAAAAGGGAGGATTTCATCTGTGGCAGAGCCAATACTAAGAGCAAGCTTTTTCGACCTTCAGCATGTCAACCTCTGGGACGCCCTGCACTGGACCGATGAGTGCAGGTTCTGGAACGAGAAAAACTGGCGTGCCCTGATTGCAGATATGCACGGTATAGGGATCCGGACCGCAGTCTGTACGACTACTGCCCTCTGGGGAAGACCGCTGTTTTCCGGATATCCGGATACAGTCGGACAACCGCTTAAAATGGGCTGCGCCGACCCGTTAACAGTGTGCATTGACGAGGCCGACAGGCTGGGGATGGAAGTCTTTCTCGGTATAGGAATCCGGGGCCGGGTGAGCCAGGTGCGGGACTATTCGGACATGCGCCCGCCGTGGCCTGATGTATGGTTTGAGTGGAACACTTCGCTGGCCGAAGCCTTGCTCGATAAGTACGGCGAAAGACCTTCGTTTGCCGGCCTCTATATATCGTATGAGATAGATTTTAAGGATTACCAGGTTGAGCTTTATGAAAAGCTGATAAAAAAATGGATCAGACCGGCCGTCGGCGATACAGCCATTCTCGCTTCTCCGGGGAGCCTCGGCGACCATCCTGATCTCGAGAAGCTTCCGGAGCATCTTGAACGGATGGGGATAGACATTCTTGCGTGCCAGGATTACGGGGGCCGCTCTAATAACGTAGACGAAGCGCTGGCGATAGTCAGGCGAAATATTGAAGGACTCGAAAAAGCAAGAAAATTTGTAGATAAAGCCGGTGTTCGCCTCTGGTCGAACTGCGAGCTTTTCAACCGTGAAATCGGGCCGGACGGCCGCCCCATCTGTGTTCCCGGCCCCTTTGGGCGCATTAGAGAACAGATCCGGATGCAGGCGCCGCTTGTGGAAAAACTGATCTGCTATCAGTACCAGGGGATCATGAACCGTAGAACCGACCTGGTAAATATAGGAGCACCCGGTACACAGAAGCTTTATGACGATTATAGAGAGTATCTTGAAAGTTTAAGAGAGATTTGAAAACAATTCATGAAAATGAAACTGATCGACGATAGATCAATATCCCCGAACAGCAAGACAAGTAATACTACTGCAACGTACGCCTACGCTGTTACAACACGAATCGATGAGAAAGCCATATTCTGCATGTGCCGGAAAGGGCAAACAAAGCACTCCTACGACGGAATTCTTGTCGGGCAGCTTTCCGAGGACGGTGGAGAAAACTGGGGAGATCCGGCAGTCGTCTGCGACCTGCATCGAAGGATACCCCCTGAGTCCATCATCTCGGGGCAGATACTGACAGCACCGGACGGCTCTCTCTGTGCCACTTTCTCAACAATAGTCGTGACTGCCCCGGGCAGCTATATATTCAGCAGTAAGGGATTTAAGCAGGAACGAAGACACTATAAATCCTTCAGCTATGATAGAGGCAGTACATGGTCGGTCCCTGTGCCTATCGGTCATTTTAAAAAGAAGAATCCGGGCATTCTCGGGCAGTCCTTTCTTCTTCCCAACGGAGAGTTGTTTATAACAGCAGGATATTTCAACAGACACAACACCAGAGTGATTGCTGCATTTTTTTCCGGCGATAATGGAAAAACATTCAGCCCTCCTGCTGACCTTATTACAGACAGAAAGAATGAGCTCAACTACGATGATCCATTTTTCACTGTTTTTCCTGATAAAACAATACTGGGTCTATTCTGGACATATCGGAAGGACACAGAAGAAACAATAGAAGTGCATCGCTCTGTTTCTCGTAATGACGGCAGGTCCTGGTCTGATCCCGAGCCGGTGGGGAAACTCGGGCAAATTTCCGTTCCACTTGCTTTGGACAAACAGACCATAATCGTTGCCAGCAACTACCGCCGGCAGACCGAGGGAATCAGGCTCTGGATATCTTACGACAGGGGGTTGACTTTTAACAGGGAAGAACCTTTTCAGATGTGGGATCCACGACAGGAGAAAATAGCGGGTAAACAAGTTGTCGGGGAAACAGGTTCATATCAACGACAGGGTGTATGGAAAGCCCTCGAGGGTTTTACCTTTGGTACGCCAGGATTACTGGCTTTAGGAGAGGGCGTCATTCTGCTAACCTATTACGCCACCATTTCAGGAATAACGCACATCCGGGCTTGCAGATTCCGCATCGATTGAGGTTTCCCGGTACAAGGGAAAAATAAAAACGCAGTATCTTTTTTTAATAAGGGGTTTATCGTGAAACAGCCAAACATTCTGCTAATAATGACAGATGAACATTCATCGAAAATATCTGGATTTGCCGGTGACCCGAATATACGCACAGATCACCTGGACACTTTGGCATCCCGATCAGTGCAGTTTGAGACGGCTATCTGCGCCTCCCCGGTCTGCACACCTTCCCGGATGTGTATGCTCACAGGAAAGGACATTCACCGTTGTGCTGCCTGGAACAATCACTGGATCCTATTCCCGGAACATATTACCTGGCCCGGGCATTTTGCAGAGCACGGGTACATTACCTGTCTTGTTGGAAAGATGCATTTTGGAGGAAGGAATCAGATGAATGGTTTCCAACATCGTCCATACGGAGACTTAAAGCATGGACTCGGGCATCAGCCGGAGCCGCTCACCATGTTTCCCGGCTATGCCAATGCAGAAAGTGCAGGAGAGACGGAGATTCCAGAAAGTCTTATCTCCGATGTTGTCACTACGAGGGAAGCTCATTCCTTCCTCCTGGAACTCACCGACAAAGAGCCGGATACCCCATGGTTTATGTGTGCCGGCTACACTCGACCACATGCTCCTTTCACAGCTCCGGGCCGTTACATTCGACGTTACAGGGATAGCGTACCGGTGCCGGAACCTGCTTCCACCTTTCGTAAAAACCTGGAAAGGTACGCCGGGGATATCCACGATTCTGTCGGTTATGGAAATCTTACAGAAGAACAAACCCGGCGAGGAGTAGAAGCCTACTACGCCAGTGTGGACTTCGTGGACGACTGCATTGGAGAGCTTTTAGGTGGCCTCGAGAAAGAGGGTATTCTCGATAATACGATTATCATCTATACATCTGACCACGGTGAAATGCTGGGTGAGCACGGCCTGTGGGGCAAAGCGGTGTATTATGATCCTTCTATCAAGGTGCCCCTGCTCATGTCCGGCCCCGGTATAGCCTCAGGGCATTACAAAATAGACCACCCTATTTCTTTGATGGACCTGTTTCCTACATGCTGTTCTCTTGCAGGAATACCAACACCCGATGGATTGGACGGCGTGGATTTCAGCGGTGTTCTCAGTCGTCCTTCTGACTCAGAATCTCCCAGGATCTTTGCTCCAAGCTCTTACTTCAAATACGGCGTCAGGGTTCAGCACTACCTGCATGCAGAATCGAAGAATCCGGGATCGTACAGAGCCATGCGGGTATGCCGCGAGCGGGACTGGAAGTATGTGGATATCGAAGGGGGAAGTCCCTTACTATTTGATATGGTTAATGATCCTGCAGAGAATCGCAATCTGGCTGATGATCCCGATCATACTCGTCGATGTAAAAGGATGAAAGAGCTGCTCTTTACTGATGTCACCTGGAAGGAATTGAGGAATCAAATGGCAAGGGATCGAGCCCGGTTACCGGAATTCTTCTCAGGACTCAAACCCACAATGCCCAATCAGTACATGCTCAAAGACGGCAGGATATTCGACGCGGAGACAGAGCTTTACAACTCCCGGTGGCTTCAAATACCAGAAGGCACAACCGGCGGCATTATCCCGCAGATGTTCGGGTAATTACTATTGGGCGGCATCTACGCCCCTGTGCGTCGTTGACACCCTCGCCGGTCCGTTGCATACTTTACACACCATGAGATCCCACTACGTCCAGCTGACCGTCACTACCGAATTACCCACCGACCTGGGGAATATTCCCCTGTCACCCGTCGTGGACTTCGGCAAGGTAATCGCCCAGGCAGACCTTCGGGGAGTTCTCGATCCCAACTCGATCCGGGTGGTTGATTCAGCGAACGGTGCGGTGATGCCCCACCACCTTACCGAGGACTTCGCATACGCCGATCGGGGGAGGGTCGAGTTCGTGGTGAAGGACCCGAGCCGCCGGGTATACGATTTGCAGTTCGACGTCTGCTCAAAGCGCCCACCCCTCGAGCCACAGGAGCGGGTTCCCCTGGTGGGTGTGGGGGACCTGCTGCGGTACAACGCCGCCACACCCGGTCCCGTGACCATGTATTCCATGCGACTGGTGGATCTCACAGGTAACGGGCGCCCTGACCTCTGTGGAACCTGGAACTATTACCACCGCCCCGGATCGGTGACGCAGGCGATCTACTGGTGGCAGACATGCAGCGCATCTGCTACCGCGAACAGGGGTATTCAAAGAAACTTCACGATTTCCCGGGCACCTACGTGTATGCCGACTTCGCGGATCTCGACGGCG
>CBDUZM010000108.1:0-8468 GCA_965371685.1 uncultured Spirochaetaceae bacterium
CCCTTACAAGTATACTGTGGATCTCTGACAAATCGTGCGTGCCGATCCACCATAAATTGAATTATAGGGGAGCTCATTTTCCGGAGTCAATTGTTATTTGGCTATTATATTAACAGAATGTTAGAATTACCTGGTTTTTTATAATGTGTAGATATGACCACTAAAATTGATATTATAAGTGTGGACGATGAAAAAACTGCGCCATAGCTGCTTGACCAATGCTGAAATAGGTATTATCAAGAAAGCAATTGAATAAATGAGCTAAGGTGAAGATCAAGCGTATCCTCAAAAGTATAAAAGCCTATATAAAATCCGTTGTTCAGAAAATCCTCATGGCGCTGAATCTTTTTATGAGAAACGAGCTTCCCAACCACGCAGGCGCATCAGCCTTCTTCTTCCTTCTATCGGTGGTTCCTGTTCTTCTGCTTCTCCTGCTCGTCTTCGAGCAGGTCCTTACCTTCTACCCTGATTTTTCGAACCAATTTTTTCACATTCTTTCCGGTTTCAACAGCGCCATTACCAGGGAGGTTCTACTGGAATTCGGGCTTTTAAATGTGAAAAGCGCGGCGGTAAGTATTATTGTAATTCTAAGCATGATATGGTTTGCCAGGATGATTCTCCTTGCAATTCTGCGCGGCATCGGTATCATTTTCCCGGCAGACAAGCCGCGAACCCCTGTTATGCAGAATCTCATTGCTCTTGCAGCCCTTCCGGTACTCATCCTTTTTATCACGCTCATCGTCTTGATCGGTATCGGCCTCGATGTTTCCGCCACCCTTGCTCTGAATAGATTGTCAAACAGTGTTCTTGTCGGCGGTTTGCTGGTCCTGGCTGGAAAAATTCTACCCTATGCGGTCATCCTTTTACTCATCTTCGCGGCTTACCGTCTAATACCGGTTGACAGACCCCGAACCATACCCGCCTTAACAGGGTCCCTTTTCTGTACGCTGGGTATCCTTGCCATCCAATTCATCTTCTCGCGCTTCCGCGATGTAGCACGCTTCAACCTGATCTACGGAATTTTAGGCTCTCTCATACTCACCCTTGTCGCCGTTTATGCAATCTTTACTCTCTTTTTTCTGTTTGCCGAGTACGTATATGTGTCAGACAGGTTCGATGTTCTGATGCTGGAAAGGATGTTCTTCTTTCGTCAACTGAAGAGTAAAGGAGGTAAAATCGGAAAGTACCTCTTCAGGCGTCCGTATAATCTGTTTAAAAAATATGCACGGAAATTTCAACCCGGGGATATTCTATTTCAGGAAGGCGATATAGGTGAAGAGATCTACTTCACCTATCATGGAGAAATCGGCATTTACCTGAAAACCGATGGCATTAAAAAGCGTATCGCTGCTGTCAACGAAGGTGAGATATTCGGTGAAATGGCTTACCTGCTCAAAGAAAAGAGAACAGCTACGGCAATAGTAGAAACCGAATCTACACTCTTCGTCCTTACCCCGGCTATCTTCGAGGGCTTGCTCAAAGTCAACAGGACTGTTTCACAAAATGTGATCGAGCTGCTCTGCGACCGGTTACAGGAAAGGCACAAAGATACTATTCTTTAATGTCAGAATCCCTCGCAAAGTTTTTTCGCTTCCTCTTTAAGCTCATAAATGGTATCCATTACCATATCTGCCAGTTCCTCGCGGGTCGCGAGAGAAAGCCTCTGACCGAAGTATTCATCCAGGTGGATTGCCTTTCCTACAACAAGGGTATATCGTGCTCCGAAACGGGGGAAGTAGGAATCCACAGTGTACCGTTGATTCTTGTAGTGATACATGACCTTCTTCATATAGAGATCCTTATCCGCAATCCACACGCCCGCCGGAACAATTGGGACCCTGGCTTTTACAGCAAGCCTGACAATACCCCGGGTGGCTGATCTTTTATCCGATACCGCTGTTCGCTCCCCCTCAGGCGCTATTACGAGTGCCTGCCCCCGCGCCAGCCAGCGAAGTGCATTCTTAATGGATTTTACGGATTTCACACCGCGGTACACCTCAACGTGATTCGTTATAGTCAGGAAAAAATTCATCAGGGGAAGAGACCAAATTTGCTCTTCAATAAGGGTATGGATGATATCATGCTTGAAAGCCACAACAGGAGGAAAGACATCCCAAACCGTGGGATGATTTCCCGCGTAAATCTTTGGTCCGGCGGGAAGCGGTTTCTTTATTTTGACTCTAAGATCGAGGTAATATGGTAGAAAGGCCCTCAGAAGAAGCCGATAGATTTTAAAAAAGATAGAAGGGTATCTTGTCATATAGAACATCCTTTGCCGGCTTCATTGGACTGCTTTTCAACCTATTTTCGCAGCCGCTTTCCTCTCAGGGAAAGAATGGCCGGAAGTACGATAACGGTAGCCCCGCATGTGGCGGAAAGAGCGATGATGACAAGTATACCAAAATAAACGATCGGTTTAAAGCTGGCGAAAGTCAAGACCGCCAGACCGCAGACGATGGATGCTGTGGTAAGCAAAATAGGCCTTCCTGTGCTGCGGAGAGTATCCGCCATAACCCGTCCGATATCCCGGGGATTCTTCTCAAGCTGTAATCTGTATTGGAGGATAAGATGAATAGCGTCATCCACCCCGACTCCTATTGCAACACTGGACACCATGACAGTAGTGGCATCCAGGGGAATACCGCAGAGCACCATGAAAATGAAGTTGATGATTACTCCAATAAGCAGGGGTAAAAGAGTGTAGAGCCCGAAGCGCAGGGATCGAAACGCCAGAATTGATATCAGCAGAATGGCGGTTAATGAAGTAAACATGGAGAGCAGCAGATCTTTTTTCATCATATCCGCTATGGTGAGATATCGTAAACCGGTTCCCCAGACAACCCATTCGATTTCAGGGGGAATGTTTTTCGTTATACTCAGCTCCATTTGCTGCAATACTTTACGCAGTACAGCCTCATCCATAAACTTCTGTGTCCGGCTGTTGAAAAGCCTCAGAGAAATTGTAAGCCTGGAATAATCCTCATTGATCATGATTCTCAAATAGCGTGCCGCACCCTCCTGAAGTGAAACGGCCTTGATAAATCGGGCCATAAATTGAATGAGGGACCTTGATTCCGGAATCTCATTCCTCCCGCCGGCTACGATGTTGAGATATTGAAGATATGTGACAAAAGAGGCGATGTAGCAGATATCCGGATTAGAATGAAAATCTTCCTCCAGCCGGGATATACTGCTTAAAACATCCCGTTGAAGAAAGTAGTTCTTTTCGCTCTCCGGCGCCAGCAGAGTGAGATTAATTTCATCGAATCCGCCGATTTTCCGGGTAAGAAAAAACATGTCTTTGACCACCTGGTCGTTTTCCGGAAAATAGCTGATCGTGTCAGTAGTGAATTCCAGCCTGTTAACTGAAAATCCAAACGCGATAATAATGACGGCAAGCACAATAAAGACAAACATCCTCCGCCTGAGAACCCATCCGGCCAATCGTGTCATCAGGCGGCTGAGCAGGCCTTCCATAACCTGACGGCTCTGTTTGATACTCGGATGCTTCAGTCGAGAAAGAACGGCGGGAAAAAAGAAAAGAGACAGAACCGCGCAGGAAATTATTCCGAAACTGGTGGCTGCTGCAAAATGCCATATCTGTCTTATCGATACGGAGAGGAGGCTGAGAAATCCCGCCACAGTGGTAACGGCGGCTATTAGAATAGTCCTGTTCACGTGACAAACAGCTCCGGCTATCCAGGAGCTGTCGCCGGAAACGAGCCCGGCTTCCCTATAGTACTGATTAAGTATGTGGATGCTGTAGGAGCTGCCCAGGGTCAGGACAAGAGGCGGTATAACGATAGTAATGATCGATAGGGAGAACCCCACCAGCGACATGAATCCCAAACACCACAGAGTCCCTAAAGCAACAACCAGAAAAGGAAGAAGCACCCCTCTAACCGAGCGAAAGCCGAGATAGTAGGAAAACAGGATGATAATCGCCGCTATGCCCAACAACCTGGAGAGGTCCCTGGAGAGATAGACTCCGGTTCTGTCCAGGAATGGAATGGAACCGCTTAAGTATATGCGAAGCTGTTCTTCGAAAGCGGAAGAGACGGCTTTGACTTCCGCCATCAATCCTGCATAGTCAACGGTTCTTTCACAGGGAAAAATAGCAGCGAGGACTGTAGCATCTGAAGAGATGACGAGATTTCGAGCAATGGGAGAGCTCCGTATTCTTCTCTCGAAGGTAAAAAGCTCCTCACTATTTTCAGGCGCTCTCTTACCGGTGGCCAGCGGCACTACTTCGAATCTCTTTCCCTCCTGCTCAAACGCAGCCATGTTGAAAGGATTTATGCTGGCTTGAATCTCCGGAATGCTTTCGATTTGTTTAATCAATGCATAGAATGCGGAGAGGGTCTTCAGCTCGAAAAGGTTGTCGCTCTCTACGGCTATTATCAGGAATTCTCCGGGCAGCTCCCCGCCGCCGTATTTCCTCATCAGGGATGCGACTTCCTCATCCTCGGGCAGCAGGCTTTCAACATCAGGACTCAACTGTATCCTGGACGCAAAATAACCAAAGAACAGGCTGACCAGGATGGTTCCTATAATCACTGCAATTGAGTTCTTCAGTGAAAATTCAAGCAGTCTCCGAATTATCGTCTTTTGCATAGTTCCTGAAAAATCCCGCCGGATTGATATCAAGGACAAACTGTCACAATCGCAGGTAAATTCACATATAGAAGTATAATTTTCCCGATGAATCGCAACGGCTTCGAGAGAAATATAGCCGGTATTGCCGGACATGACAACTTACCGTGCAGCGTTTGGGTTGACTCAACTAAGTATCGCGTATATGAATGGCAGTATAATATCAACAGAATCGGGTGCTAAAACTTGAAAAACGCCGAACAGCTGGTAAGTGTTGAAAAGGTATATCGAAGCTTCTACAGAGGGTCGGAAGAGGTTAAGGCCCTGCGAGGAATAAGCCTCGAGCTTAATACCGAAAAACTGGTAGTAATAAAAGGGCCGTCAGGATCAGGTAAAACAACCCTGGTAAACCTGATGGGAGGACTGGATCAGCCCGATTCCGGCCGGATCCTCTATAAAGGTAAAAACCTGAATGACCTGCCGGATTCTATTTTAACTGAGCTGCGAAGAGAGGAAATCGGATTTATATTTCAATCATTCGCACTTATTGACATATTAACGGCGTATGAAAATGTGGAGCTGCCTCTTCGAATTATAAGAATGAATGTAAAAGAACGCGTAAAGCGGGTTATAAGCTGTCTTGAAATGGTCGGCCTCAGGGAGAGAATGCAGCATCGCACGTATGAGCTTTCCGGCGGAGAACAGCAGCGGGTCGGAGTTGCCCGCGCACTTGTTAATAATCCATGCCTTATTCTTGCAGATGAACCTACATGTGAGCTGAATCAGGAAGCCGCTCAAAATATTATGGAGGTATTCGAGGCTATTGTCAGGAAGTACGGAAAAACCGTATGTGTGGTAACTCATGATCCTCTTGTCAGTGAATATGCTGATGTGACCTTCGAGATTGTAGACGGCGCCCTGGTCGAAAAAACGGGAGAGGAAAAAAATGTTGAATAGGAAATCGGGATTAAAATTATTTCTGGTTATATACCTATGCCTTTCAATAACCGGATGCTTCTTCCTCCCTAAAGAAAAACTGAATGCCAAACCGGAGTTACTGCCTCCGCCTGAGGATAGTATAGCCTACGCGGAAGTCTTCCGCGGGCCGATTGAACAGATGATAAGGAGATCCGCCGCAGCCGAACCGGTTCAGGAAAACTGTCTCTACTTTAAACAGAACGGCAGAGTAAAAGATATCCTGATACAGTATGGGCAGGTAGTTAAGGCAGGAGATTTGCTGATAAGTCTGGAAGGAGAAGATATTGAGTACAGTATGAAAAAGCAGGAGCTGAATCTTGAGAAAGCTGAGGCTCTCCTTAAAGATACAAGAATAAAGGCTGAACTCGAAATATTCACACCGCTCGATGTAAAGATTAAAGAAATTGATTACGAGCTTGCCAAATTGGAGTATGACCGTCTCAATAAGCAGTACGAAAATTTAAAATTGACAGCGCCGTTTAATGGAAAGATTACATCGCTTAGATGCAAAGAAGGCGATTATGTAATGGCGTATGAGGAAATAGCAAGAATTACCAATCCATACGTTCTGCATCTTATTGTTGATATCGGATCGTCCAGACTTAATGATTTTCGGCCGGGAACTCCCTTACGGCTTGAATTTGATAAAGATAGCTGGATACCCGGAAAAGTGGTCCGCGTTCCTTCATTTGGCGATAAGCTGCCGGACGGCAGGGAAGACAGAAGAATATTTATTGAGCTTTCCAAACCTGATATAACACTTGAATATGGGGCAATTTATCCGGTTCAGATCATTGTAAAAAGTAAAGATGACGCGCTCCAGGTTGCTAAAAACGGCGTCAGGTTCTACTTTGGCGAACAAACGGCGCGTCTCAAGGATCCTTCAACAGGAGCAATCACCGAGGCTAAGCTGGTTCTTGGAATCGAAGGCGAGACAACCTGGGAAATTTTAAGCGGCCTGAAAGAAGGCGATAAAATAATATCAAAGTGATAAAATGAAAGGTTTATTCCCTGCATTCTGGATGGTATTAAAAAGAGGTTGGAATAACTGGAAGCTGGAAGCCAACCTGTTGGCGATCCTAACTGTAGCAGTATCGATCATTGCATGTATTCCCATATTCACGGATGGATCGCTTCAATTCGGATTGACGAAGTCGCTCGATGAATATGAAAAAAACTCAGGCATTCCCGCCGGAATTATCATAATGAGCTGCTCCACAAAAGAAAATGATATTACCGCTGCCGTTCATAGTGAAGTCACGGAATTCTTAAGGAAAGAAGCTCCGGTTCTTATCGATCTGGACTTAATTCGGCATCAGTTTCACGGCGTGCTGGACAGAAAGTTTAAACGTCCCACATCCACAAAGTTCCGCTACGGGCGGATGATGTTTTTAAGCAACTTCGCCGATATGATCAATATCATAGATGGAAGAATTCCTGAGGATAATGCGAATGACGAAATCGAAGTTATGGTTTCAGAAAAATGTTTCAACGATTTCGAACTGCTTAAAGAAAACAACTATCCATATGAAATAAGCGAAGATATTACATTTACAGTCAAGGTTGTCGGTGTATTTAAGCTTAAAGATAAATACCGCGGATCTCACGAGCTGGCAATAAATAATTTTAATGAGGAATTTATTGTTAACAAAGGAACCTGGCTGGATCTCCTGGACGTGGATGGCATTAATGCATCCTGGTTGTCCTGGCACTGGTATTTTGATCATAAAGATCTGCAATTTCATAGAATGCCCGCCCTGTACAAAGGGCTTCAAGCACTTGAAGCAAGAGCAGCCCGGATTCTGCCTGGAATTTCCATAAGCACCAGCCCCAGGCATGTGCTGGCCGATTATTATCAGCAATCCAGAATCCTCAGCTCGCTCTTGTTTTCTTTAAGCCTCCCTATTTTAGGTATTCTTTTCTACTATATAATACTCATAGTCCAGCTAATGATAGCCCGGAGGAGGACTGAAATAGCCTTACTGCAGAGCCGGGGGGCAGGGAGGCTGCAGATTTGTGCAAGCTATGTTATTGAGTTGGGGCTTTTAGGGATAATTGCTTTAATCGCAGGATCCAATATTGGTAATTTTTTTGCACGTGTATTTGGAGCATCCAAAGGATTTTTGAGCTTTGTAGGTCGGGATCCTCTACCGGTCCGGATGTTCAGAGACCCGTATATATTTTCAATATGCCTGGTGGCGGTCACCATAGCAATTACACTCATTCCGGTATTTTCGGCAGCCGGGCAGTCCATTGTGAACTACAAACAGGAATCGAGTCGTAAACATAAAAAACCGATTTGGCAAAAAATCCCTATCGATTTTCTTCTAATTGGCTTTGCTGTATATGGATACTTCAGCCTTAAAATGCGTGCGGCAGGCGGCGAGCTGATGCAAAACGTTATCCTTGATTCATCGTTATTTCTGTTTCCCGTAATCTTAATATTGGGATTCGGTCTTCTCACACTGCGAGTTTTTCCGTTCTTGATAAAACTAATCGATTTACTGACTCATAAAAGATGCGCAGTCTCCTGGGACATGACAATGAAGCTCCTTTCAAGATCTCCTGAGCAATACAATCCTCTCATAGTTCTGATTATCCTTACTCTTGCTCTTGGAATTTACAGTTCGGCCACTGCAAGGACGATGGATAGGAATTTTATTGATTCGGAACTATATAGCTCCGGCGCCGATGTTATTCTTCATGAAAAGTGGATAGAAAGTAAAGCTCCTGCCAAAGAGCCGGCGGCGGAAGGAGAGTATGAAAACATCGAAACACCCAGGATATTTGAACCTCCTTTCTATATCCATACGAAGTTGGAGGGTGTTGAATCTGCTGCAAGGGTCATGAACTTAAGGGATGCAGTGGTGAAAAATGCCGCAATGGATGATATGCAC
>CBDUZM010000109.1:0-8312 GCA_965371685.1 uncultured Spirochaetaceae bacterium
TTTCTTTTTATTAATTCAATATTTATTGGGTTAGTTTATATAACCTGCGATAGGAAGAGAACCGTTTTATTAAACCGATAGTGATAGGAGAAGGATCTATGGAAGCTGAAAAACTAAAAAACAAGATCGACGCCCTTAAAAGGAAACGAGAGGCAGTTATTCTGGCGCACAATTACCAGCGTCCTGAGATTCAGGATATTGCGGATTACCTCGGCGATTCGCTGGACTTAAGCAGGGCGGCCGCCCAGACCGAAGCTAAGGTTATCGTTTTCTGCGGCGTTCAGTTTATGGCGGAAACAGCTGCGATTCTTTCCCCGGACAAGACGGTTTTATTACCTGCCAGGGAAGCCGGCTGCCCCCTGGCAGATACGGTGACCGCAGAGCAACTACGCAGGAAGAGGGAAAAATATCCCGAAGCAGTGGTCATTTCCTATGTAAATACTTCCGCGGCGGTGAAAGCCGAGAGTGATATCTGTTGTACTTCTGCCAATGCAACGGCGGTTGTGAGTTCTATCGAGGATGAACGCTCAATTCTCTTCGTTCCCGATATGAACTTGGGCCGCTATGCGGCTCGGGTTAGTAATAGGGACGTTATTCTGTGGGAAGGTTCGTGTCCCAGCCATATCAGCCTCTATGCCAGCGATGTCGGGAAAGCCCGAAAGGAGCATCCGGGGGCAAAGTTCATGGCGCATCCGGAATGTCTCCCGGAGGTTCTGGAGATGGCAGATAAGGTTGCCGGCACGTCCGGCATGTTATCATACGTCGGTCAATCAACGGCGCAGGAGTTTATCGTGGGCACCGAGACTGGGTTGGTTTACCGGCTGCAGAAGGCCTACCCTGAGAAACGGTTTTACCCGGCGACTGAATATTTTATCTGTCCCACGATGAAAATGATCACTCTGGAGCGGGTCTTTCTTGCGCTTGAGAAGATGGAGCATGTGGTCGTTCTCCCTGAAGAGGTTCAGAAGAAAGCCCGAAAGGCTTTGGACGCCATGCTGACAGTGGGATAACTTTCCTTAGAACTTACATCGGAGATAACGCGTTGGGGGATGGCGGATATAGAAGTAAATGGGAACCGGGTGAAGTGGCACAAAGCTGTTTGGGCCGAGAATGGATTAAGTTTGCCCGGATTTTTTTATAGGAAGGCACACAACCATGAAATGGACCTCCAGGGAGAGACTATTAGGGACACTCAGAGGAGAAAAGCCGGATAGGATTCCTATCTCTCTGTATGAGTTCGACGGATTCTATAATAGTTGGATACACGATTATCCAACCTACGTGAAAATCCTCGAATATGCCAAGGACAAGACCGATAAAATGTATTTTTGGTCTCCTTCGGTGGATAAAGCCGTCCTGTTTTACGGCAAGATAGCGGAGCAGGACATCGAGACGACTACGTGGGATGAGAGCGGCTCTGTTTATACCAAAATGGAGATTAAGACTCCAAAAGGCCCCCTCTCCTCCCTTTCCCGGCAGGACAGGGGGGTGCATACTACCTGGACCATCGAATACCTGTGTAAGGACGAAAAGGATGCCGAAAACGTCCTTTCCCTGTCTTATATCCCCTGGTGTCCTTCGGTAGATTCCTTCTTCGAGCGGGATAAAAAACTTGGAGAGGCCGGTATCCTCATGGGCGACCTCCCGGATGCCCTATGTCTGACGGTGGAGCTTTTTGGGTTTACGAGGTTCCTTACCATGTATATAGACCACCCGAAGGTGGTTTCCAAGCTGATGGACTTCTTTCATGAAAGGATATATCGATTCCTTGAGCATCTTTTAAAAAACGGGGCAGTTGCCCTGTACCGGATTTTTGGTCCGGAGTATGCCACTCCGCCCTATCTCAGGCCGGAGGTGTTCGATACGCTTGTCACCCCGTACGATAGGGAACTGATAGACCTCCTCCACCGATACGGGGGATACGCCCGTCTGCATTCTCATGGGAAGATCGGCCTTGTCCTAAAATCCTTTATGAAGATGGGGATAGATGCCACTGATCCCGTAGAGCCTCCTCCGGATGGGGATGTTACGCTGAAAGAAGCCCGGGCCGCACTGGGCGACAAGGTTACCCTTATTGGCAACATCGAGGAGAGGGTTTTCCATATGGGGAGCAAAGAGGATGTAGAGAGGGCAGTACGAACGGCGATCGAGGAGGGCGCCTCCGGAGGGCCGTTTATCCTCTGTCCCACCGCGATGCCTCTTACCACCCCTCTGGATAAGAAAATTCAAGAGAACATTATTCACTACATAGATTGTGGGATTAAATATAGGATTTAAGGTACTGGCAGTATTGGCTGGGAGAAATGGGAAGGGAGAGATCGCAAGTCGCCCATCGAAAATCACATAAAGGGCCGTGAAAGGGGAATGAGGAAATGGAACTCGAAAAGATACAAGAGAAAATAAGGAACACGCTTGGAGAGTTGGAATCTATTCTGGATGTTGGCTGCGGAAGTGGCGCTCTTGTAGAGTTCCTCGCAGAGTATGTGGCTCAGGAAACGCTTGGTATTGACATTCAGAGCGATGGTTTCCGTAAAAAAGTAAAATCTCCCGGGGATGGAACCTACCATTCTGCCGGATGTGTAAAGGGCGATGTTCATTCAATGCGCTCGTTCCCGGATGAACGATTCGATGCGGTGGTCAGCGCCCATACGTTTCATGAATTGTCTCATCCAGAGGTCGCCTTATCTGAAATACGAAGAGTCTTAAAATTAGGCGGGACATTATTTATAGCCGATTTTACAAAGGGGGAAACGCGATGGAATGAGAGATATTATACTCCGGAAGAAATAAAAACGATGTTGAAGAGAGGGGGTTTTAAGAAGATAAAAGTGGAAAAAGTTCCTGGTGTGTATTTTCTGTTTGCCACTGGGAAAAAGTAAGGCTTTCAAACAAAGAGGGGGAATGCCTATAGGTATATCGAAATTTTACCCGGGAATACTTGTTGTTCACCTCGGCCCGGCTGTAGTTGGTGCTCAGCTCCAAAGCGGTATTTCCGGCTTCTCTTACTATCTGCAATAACACAGCGATGCCTGCACAGATTACAGCGTATGCGTTTGTCAGATAGCTTTGCATAAAGCTTTGCCTCTCTCGTTTATATTGTTCCCTCTGTAAAACGCTTCATTCTTTCTAATCCGCACGCGATTCCAGTTTGTCCACAATCGCACAGAACGATTTGGCTGCTTCACTGTCCTTATGGTTGAGGACATGGGGTTTGCCGGAATCCCCGTCCTCTACAACATCAGGATCGATAGGTAATTTCCCCAAAAAAGGAACATTCATATCCTTAGCCGTCTTTTCCCCTCCCCCTGAGCGAAAAAGATCAATCTTCTTGTGACAGTAGGGACAGATTAAGCCGCTCATGTTTTCTATGATCCCGATAACGGGCATTGAGACCTGCCGGCAGAAGGTAATTGATTTACGGATATCCATTATCGATACATCCTGGGGGGTTGTAACAATTATGCCCCGGGCGCTTGGAATTACTTGGGCAACCGTGAGAGGCTCATCTCCCGTGCCTGGAGGTGAATCAATAATTAGATAATCGCGGTCTCCCCAGGCAACATCGGCAATAAACTGTTTTATTGCTTTTATCTTGAGAGGACCCCTCCATATTACGGCTGTATCTGAGTCTTGCAGCATGCTTGAAATAGAAATAACTTGAAGATTTTTATCATATTCAAGAGGAATGATAAAATTGCCGTCTGAATGAATTTTTTCTCCTTCGAGGCCCAGCATTTTCAGTGTATTGGGACCATGAAGATCCACATCCATCAGGCCCACTCGGTAGCCTCTATTTGAGAGTGCAACGGCCAGGTTTACAGCCACCGTGCTCTTCCCGACTCCTCCTTTTCCGCTCATAACCAGGTATTTATGCCTGATGCGGGATAATACCTCAACTATTCTCCCGTCCTCTTCCTGCATTGCTTGTTTTCTTGCTTCTGCGGTATTTTCCATTTGCTCTTCTCCTTATTTGCGCTGTTCTATGGTTCTATTTTTTTTCATAGGCTATCGTACCTTCACACCTGGGGGTGTCTATTGATAAACGAGGAATTCCCAGTGGTTTAAGACCCGAGTTTCGCACCGTGATAAATCGTCTCGTTTCAAAGACTAAGCTATGGTAATGTCCTGGTTGAGGTAGACATCCTGAATTGCATGAAAGAGCTTTACGCCTTCTTCCATGGGCTTCTGAAAGGCCTTCCTCCCGGAAATGAGCCCCATTCCCCCTGCTCTCTTATTGATGACAGCCGTTCTGACAACCTGTACCAAATCGTTTTCTCCGGAAGCACCCCCCGAGTTGATTAATCCCGCTCTGCCCATATAGCAGTTGGCTACCTGATATCGGGTTAAATCAATCGGATGATCGGTGGTGAGTTTTGTATAGACCTTCTCATGGGTTTTACCAAAGTTAAGTGCTCTGTAGCCCCCGTTGCACTCCGGCTGTTTCTGCTTGATGATGTCCGCCTGAATCGTAACCCCAAGATGGTTTGCCTGCCCTGTGAGATCAGCAGAAAGATGATAATCATGCTCTTTTGTTTTAAATGATTTATTTCGCAGATATGTCCATAGAACAGTGAACATGCCAAGACTGTGTGCATACTCGAAACATTCGGTTATTTCCTGAATCTGTCGGCTCGATTCGGCAGATCCGTAATATACGGTAGCACCAACTGCCACGGCGCCCATGTTGAAAGCCTGATCTACACTTGCAAAAAGAACCTGGTCATATTTATTGGGATAGGTGAGAAGCTCGTTATGATTGATTTTCACTATGAAGGGGATCTTATAGGCATACTTCCTCGCAACAGAACCCAAAACCCCGAGTGTCGAAGCCACGGCATTGCACCCTCCCTCAATAGCGAGCCTCACTATATTCTCAGGATCAAAATAAACCGGGTTCGGAGCAAAGGCGCTACCTGCAGAGTGTTCAATACCCTGATCGACCGGAAGGATTGAGAGATACCCCGTATCTGCCAATCTTCCGTGGCTGAAAACAGTCTGCATATTTCTTAATACCCCAACAGGTCTGTCTGAGCTTACCAGGACCCTGTCAATAAAATCATGACCGGGTATATACAGCATATCCTTTGAAATCGTGGAGCACCTGTGTTCAAGAAGATCTTTTACCTCTTCGCCTAAAAGCTTTTCAATGTTAATCATTGTTTTCTCCTATGTCAAAAAATCTCTGTAAACGCCATTGAAATCATTTTAACCAGGCGTTAACTCAACCAGCCTTCCTCCTGGGGAACCTTCTCATATAAAACTTTTGTCCTTCATATTCGGTATCGATGAGCCGACTTTGATCGACCAGCTGCTGAACAACCGACCAGTTAGCTCCCGCCTTTAATAAAAACTCTTTTACGGCCTCTTCCCTCATGGGGTGTACGGCTGTAATACTCAGCAGGTCTTCCTCGATATTCCCAGTAAACGCAAAGGCATCGCCTTCATAACCTATCAGATATTCCACTTGATCCAGCTGTTTACTTAATATCTGATAAGCTCTATTTATGACTTCTTCATCCGGGGAATGCACCCGCTTTTCGGCAGGTGGTCTGGTAGGTATCGACAGATAAGCTCTGACAGGATGCAGGCGGGCTAAAAAATTGGCAACCGCTATTAAGTTCTCATCTCCATCATTCATCCCTTTGGCAAGCATCGTCTCAGTCACGAGCTCTCCACGGTACTTTCTCTTGAATTCGAGCATACTGTTTAAAATAGTATCCAATTGCAGGCTTTTGTGGGGCCGATTCGTTTTACGCCATATCTTTTCTATCGTGGAGTCTGCCTTGAGGGAAACCCAATCAGCTTTCATCAGTTCTTCCCTGACATCCTCGCGCCAGATAAGGGTGCCATTGGTGATCACGGCTATCTTTATTCCCATAGGCTTCAATAACTCGATAGTACGGCCAAGATTTTCATCCAGGGTGGGTTCCCCATCCGGTACGAATGTAAGATAGTCAATCTCTTCTCCAATTTCCTCAGCTTTTTTGACTCTATCGATGGCTTCCTCTAGAATCTTTTCCGGCTCATAGAAGGCACGGCGTTCAACCTGAATATTAAGAGTGCGGCCAACCTGGCAGTACACACAGGAATAGCTGCACACTTTGGGCGGGATATTGTTAATTCCCAGACTACGCCCCAGGCGCCTGGATGGAACCGGACCAAAAGTAATCATTCCTCTCCCTCCTCAAGAATTTTCCTATATCCATTAATGAAAGCGTCATTTTCTTCGCGAATTCCCACCGATACCCTTATAGATCCCGGTGCTAATTGACTTGAGATATCTGAAACAAGCACTCCAATATTTTTAAGCTTCACGGATATCTCAGGTATCTCCGTTTTTATAAGCAAAAAGTTCGTGCTGCTCGAATATACGGAGGTTCCTAAATCTTTAATTTTTTTCTGCAACCTCTCTCTTTCATCTGTTATCAGCCGAACGTTTCTCCTCATATACTCAGTAGAGCTCAATGCCTCTGTGGCTGCATGAAGGCTTGATCGGGGGAGAAAAGTATAAAATGAGGAAAAGATGTCTAAAAAATATTTTCCAGCAATAAGGTAGCCTATTCTAGCCCCTGCCAGGCTGAAGGCCTTGTCCATCGTCCTTGTAATTGCTAGATTCGGATGGCCGGATACCAGATCTGCAAAAGTCATCCCGGAAAACTCGAAGTAGGCTTCATCGATTACAAGGAGTGTATCTTTATTGTCGAGAACAGCCTCAACTGTCTGCCGCTCAAGCAGGATTTTTCCCGTAGGATTGTTTGGATTATCTATAATCACCAAAGCGGGCGCCTTCACTTCATCCAGCAGAAGCTTTGGTTTTAAGCCAAACCCCGGAGGGCTTAGGCGGATACTGATGAGTTTGGTCGCAAACTGTTTTGCCGCCTGAACGGTTGGAAGGAATGAGGGGCTCACCATCACGACCTTCCTCCCTCCTGAAAATGAGTGGACTATCTCTCGTAAAAGAAGATCGGATCCTGGTCCTAACACGATATTTTCCTCAGGGACTCCTGAGTAATGCGCCAAAAGACCTCTTAAATATTTAAGATCTTTCTGTTCCGCATAACGATTCAGATTCAGTAGACCATTTTGGGCTGCCCTGACTATATTTTCTGGAGGCGGAAAGGGCATTTCGTTCATGTTTAAATTAATAGATTTTCTCAACATCTAACCTCTATTTTTATAGTCTCTTTATAGCCTACTATGACCTCCGTATATTCTGAGAGAGTCTGATCCAGGCTGAAATCACCCGTATCAACCCTTAAGGCTTCCAGCTTGTTAAGCTTGTCCCGGGTTCCCACAACGATAATATTATCGCTGCCTACACGCTTTATCACTTCCGGAGTAAACTGCTTGCTCCCCCGGCCGAATATGAATCCATTGCCGCCGATGGGGGTAACGATTATCCTTTTCTTTTCGAATTTTTGAGACAGGGAAAGGATTTCCTGTTCGTTTATGTCCGATCCGACCAACCTGCCGTCTGCGAGTGCATCCACGCCCAGGAGAGTCTTGGATATTCCTACTGCATCGGCGATGGCCTTCAAAGTTGTTCCGGGACCGAGTAGATACAAGGCATCCTTATCCATATTCTCAATGACATAGGCGGCTATCTCTTTTTTGCTTTCCACAGCGGATATGCTAATATTTGAGCACTCCTTACCACCCTGCAGGTATCTTTTAACATCGGGCACGAGGAGATATCCGTACAGCTTTGAGGCTAACCTGTTTTCCCTAAAAGCTTTTTCGTCAATATCAAGAACCTCTTCCTCGGCGGTACTCGTTCCTTCAATGAATGTGTCCACCATCTCGGCTGCTGCCCTGGCACTGAAGGCAAAGACAGCACTAAACACCTTGACTCCGGAAGGCACGGCGACTACGGGTATTTTAAGATCGACCGCATCGTATATGTCTCTTGCCGTCCCGTCGCCGCCGACAAAGATCAGCAGTTCGATCCCCTCTTTTAGCATCTCGCCGGCAATTCTCCTCGTGTCTTCTGCTGAAGTTTCCTCCGACGCCATGCCGATAACTACAGAGGATATATCAAAACCATGAATATGCACTTCTCCCATCTTGCCCGGCGCTGTAAACAGGTCGATTTTTTCTTTATTCCTGATGTGAGCAAAAAGGTCCTTTGTTCTTGCAGGAGTAACCGGTTGGGCGCCCAGTTCCAATGCCCTTTTATACGCCTTACCATCGGTCCCCTTCAAACCGACGCTGCCGCCCATACCCGCCACAGGATTCACAATTAGACCTATTTTTCTATGCTTGTTCACTAAAAACCCCTCCTTCAAGTGACCTCTCCGTTACTTTTATCGATT
>CBDUZM010000110.1:0-8303 GCA_965371685.1 uncultured Spirochaetaceae bacterium
AGTAAAGGCAGCGGATATGTCTCCTACGGATTATACAAAAAGGACAAAAACAGATCATGCCCACCAGGACCTTCTTCAGAATTTAAAGAAAAGGCTTTGCCGGGAGTTTGGCTCGAGCATTGTATCGGTAGTGCTTTTCGGCTCTGTTGCCAGGGGTACGGCGGGTAAGCACAGCGATATAGACGTGTTGATTATTTATGATGAGGAACGAGTTTCGCGGAAAGCATTTCGAGACAGGTTCATTGCAATCAGATCGACTTTAATGTCAGAATTGATGGAGGCAACCGGCTGCCCCGATATCTTCTCTCTTCCTTTTATAAGCTCAGTGTTACTGAGCCGTTCCGAGGCGGATGATGCTCCCTATGTGCTACTTGATGTTGTTGATGAGGGTATTGTCCTTTTTGACCCGGCAGGCTTTTTTGCGCGTACGAGAAAGAGGATTCTAAGGCGCCTTCGCAGACTCGGTGCGCGCAGATTTTTTTTGGAAGATGGAACCTGGTACTGGAATCTTAAGCCCGATGCCAGGCTGAACGAGAAGATTACGATCTGAACAATAAGGAAAGCTCCAAAGAGCGGCTCGAAGAAGCAAAACTGAGTCTGAGAAAAGATATTCCGTCAGCCGAAGAGGCGGGTAATTACCGGCTAATTGTTCGGCGCTCTCAAGAGGTTGTCGAGCTTATTATTAGGGCTTTCATTAAGGCTTCCGGCTACGAGTATCCCAAGGTTCATGATCCGGCGCCCCTGCTTCCAAGAATCTTCCGGGAGAAAGGTATTGACCTTGCATCTACGTCACTTCAAAGAATACAAAATATATCCTCGGCGCTGGCAGAAGAACGGGCGCCGGCTTTCTACGCAGAACGTTCTTATTCGGCCGATGAGGCACAAGAGGCCGGGAACAACGCAGAGTTCGTTTATAAAACGCTGGCTTCTCTTATAAAGTGACATAAGAAACATAATATTAACTCCCCTGAAAAAAGGATATATTAAAAGTTAGCCTAATCGCAAGTGAAGATCGCACTGGAAATTTGAAAGTATAGTATTCTATTTTCCAGTGAATCCTAATGAGGACGACATACAATTTAAATGCGCAACCCTTTGCCACGGCTCATGCTGATCTGCCGGTACGTATTTTCATCTCTTCTCTCCTAAAAACTGCCGCGTTACAGCCACGGCGGAATGAGCACATGCACAACCTTGATTCCGATTGTATCGGCGATAAAGGCATAGAGATCACCATCGTCCGTCTTTTGTGCCTGCACATCGACGGCGTAGAGATCAGTGCACGCACTGACCTGAACCGGTTTTCGGGGGTCTGTTACATCCAGGACCTTCAGGCCTTTATACCCTTCAGCCAGGAAAGCATAAATTTTGCCTCCCGATGTTTCTATGACGGCGGCGCCTTCTCCGTATTCTGTTGCGTAGACGCCCGTCCTGGCAGGCGAAGCGGGCTCGGATATATCGAGCACTTCCAATCCTGTCGAACCGACGGCGAACAAGTAAGTGCGCCCCCTGCTGGTTTTGAGGATCTTAACACTCCGGACATTCGAGCCGCTGTAGGCGCCCGCCAATACCGGTTCGGCGGGATGCGATAAGTCTATTATCTTTATTCCTTCTTTTCCGGCTGCCGCGTAAACGAAGCTGCGGCTTCCGGGAATTTCAATAAAAGCCAGGTCCCGTACATTCGATAATTCGTAATAACCGATCTGGGTCGGCTTGCCTCTGTCGGATATATCGAACACCCGCAATCCGTCGTTTCCGTCGGCGAGCAGCAAGTATGGGCTTCCGCCGATCGCTGCAGAGACAATATTACGGGCATCGGCGGTCGGAATCGACTTGACGAGAACAGGTTGAGAAGCCGGATCGCCGTCCCATGCCGGTGAAACATCTATAACTTTCAGCCCTCCGAAACCATCCGCTACATAAGCGTGGTTATCCAGTACACAAATTCCTTCAGCATAATCAGTGCCGCAGAATCCGACCAGCGAGTCGCTGCCGACCTTGGAGGGATCGGTAACATCGATGACCTTTATGCCTTTCTTATGATCCGCCACATACGCGTATGTTCGCCCGTCGGTGCTTCCACTTATCGATATGCTGTACGCTTTGCCGTCCGTGTCGCAGGCCGCCACCTGAAAGGAGGTTCCGTGAAGAAGAACTTTTATTACCTTCAGTCCGGTCGAATCGGCTATATAAGTAAAAAGATCACCTTCATCGTTTACACCAAAAGCTACGGACAGAGCCTCTTCCATTTTATATGAGTCGAACTGGTATGGACGGCCGGGATCGCTTATATCCAATACTTTTAACCCTTCCCGGCTGTCTGCCAGGAAGGCATACAATCGCCCGTCGGTGGTCTCGGTGACAGAAATGTCCGATGCAAAAAGGGTGTCGTATGAGCCGATAAGACTTAATTTATCAGAGCTTGAAGTATCGATTATCTTCAAACCTTTACTGCCGTCCGCTACATAGGCTGTATCATCCCGAACAGCCACCGCGCCTGCATTATGGGTTTTATACGAACCGACCTGAATAAGGATTTTAGGATCGGAAATATTAAAGATCTTTAATCCTTCCTCACCGTCCGCCACGTAAAGAAGCGTTTTCCCGTCATTCGATGTGCCTACAGCAACATCGACTGCATTATAGGTGTCGCGGGCACAAACACGGTTAGGGCGCCTGGGATCCGAAGTATCAAGAACCTTCACGCCGTTTTTTCCGTCGGCAATATAGGCGTACAGTCTTCCATCGGATGACAGGTGAACTGCGATATTATGGGCATCGGATGTATTACGCGATCCTATTAAAGCCGGATTTCTCGGGTCGGTGACATCAAATATTTTAAACCCTTTCTCCCCATCGGCAACGTAAAGATGATCCCCCGCAACAGTAATTCCTTTTGCATTGCCGGTACTGCAAGCTGCCACATGCTCGGGATGCATTGCATCGGCAATGTCAATTATTTTTATTCCTTCCTTTCCCTCTGCTGTGTAGACATAGTCACCCTGCACGGCGATGTTGCGAATTCCTTCTGCCGTAAAAATTCCACTCAGCAGCACTTTTTCCACGGGAAAGGCAAGGGTCTCTCCGAAGGCGGATTCGCTCCCGGTCGCTTCATACAAGGCCGGTTTAACCTTGTAGAAATACTTCTTTCCATACTGAACCGACCGATCGACGTAAACGCTCTCCGTAACTTCGCCGGCGATTAAAGAAAAATTACTGTCCTCTTTCGTGGATCTCAACACATCGTATGTGTCTGCTCCGGGAATATCGATCCACGAAACCCTGATCTGCCCGTACTCGCCGGTAACCTTCGGCTTGAGGGTCGACGGCGACAGGGGGATTATACGTCGGTAATCCGACCAGTAAAATTCTCCGGTCCGGGAAGAGAGGGCTTTCAATCGAAATATATGCAGTACGCCGTTTTCAAGCTCCGATAGAGTATACGTGCTTGCGGGTACGTTGACGGCGAAGCCGCTTTCTTCAGAAGGCATTGAGCCGTCGGTTGTATAGTAGAGCGTGTAATCCGCGGACTCGGGAAGAGGGTCCCAGGAAAAGGAGACCCGGTGGTTCGCCGGTACGGCAGTGAATGAAGATATATCACTCTCCCCTTCGGTTAACGTGACGGTTTGCTCCGCCTTGTTGCCGTTCCAGGCTTCCGCAGTTATCTTGAAGACTTGCGATCCTTTGAGCTCTTTTGTGGGAAGATTGAAGGAAAAAGCCCCGCCCCGTTCGAACTCTACATCCACTTTGGAAGAGGAAGCCGGGTCGAAGAGCTCCGCGGAGGAAACTTCATAGTAGAGATTTTTTATATCCGCCATTACATCCCCGGTGTCCGGGAAGGTTACTTTTCCTGACACCGATAAATAGGCGCCGTAAGAACTTCCGTCATGCGGCGACATTATGGAGACTCCTGGTTGAGCGTTGCCGTCGCGAAGGCTGATATAATGATAGGAAGGTTTGCTGTTCAGATCCGTTGCCGATATTTCGATTTCCCGAGTGCCCGAAAATCCTTTAGTGGAAAAATCGAAGCTGAATGTTCCTTTTTTTTTGTCGAAGTCGATTTCGCCGGCGGGCGAGTCCTGTCCCAGTACTTTGTAGGACAGGGATTGAATCATACCGGCTGAATCGCGGTTATCCTCCGTATTGCCGACACGACCGACAATCGCAATATTGGCACGATAGAAACTGTCAATTTCCGGGGAAGTAATCGTAATATAAGGTCCGGTGGAACTTAGAAGGCTGATTTTTTTTAATGATACGTTTCCATTCAAGTCTTCCGCCCGGATTGCCAGGATTAGCGTTCCGCTTAGCCCTTTGGCAGAGGCATCAATATTGAAAGTGCCGTCATGCCTGCTGAACTCAATGTCACCGGGCTGCGATTCCCTGCCTTCAATATAAAAGGAGAGAGACTTTACTTCACCCGTGGCATAAGGCTTGCTCTCAGAGTCGGATACCATGCCCGAGATGGTTATAAAAGGTCCATAAGAGCTTCCGTCGAGGGGAGAAGTGAGAGCGATGTAAGGACCTTTACCGTCATCGAGGAGCCGGACAGACGCCGCGGAAGTCGTACCGTTTTCCTTCCCGGCCTTTACTACAATTGTGAGTGTATCAGTACGTCCGATCGTCGACACTTCGAATTCGAACTTCCCATCCTCTTCAAAGACGATGCTCCCGCTTTTTCCGGTACCGGCCATTTCCCATGCAAGAGATTCGATTTTACTCGCTGAATAAGGGTCTTCTTTTGAATTCCCTGTCTGTCCCGTTATGGTTACCCGCGATGCGTAGCAGCTGTTATTTTTTGGAGAAAGGATGGTTACTGCCGGGGGACTGTCATCTTTGGGCTCGGGAAGGCGTTCCTGAACTTTTGCGGAAGGTGTTTCCTTTACATCGGCAGCCATTTTTTCTGCTGAGGATAACGCCGATGGTTGGGTTTCTTTCGTAGCCGGGCCGGGTGCTGCCCGAGTTGTCTTCCCGGCGGTCTCAACGGTCTCAGCTGCGGTTTCAGCAGACTGCCTTTCCGGCTCTAAGGGAGTTTCTGCCTCAACAACGGACTGTGTCCCGGTTGAATCGGGGTAATCCTCGGCACGGCGGCAGGAAATGGAATTAATCAATGTAAGGGAAAAAACGATTATAAAAAGTACATGTGCTGAAGATCCCGCTTTAACCTGTATTCGTTGAATCATCGATAGTACGGGATTGGATTTTGCATGCCTTATTCCTCCTCATCCGCGAAAAGAAGAGATGTGAAGGAACCGATTCGGGCGGCTTTTGTCTCGCCGCCGCTGCTCTGAAGATAGGAAAACTGCTCTTCCTTTGAAGGATCAATGATGATTATTTTATCAAAATAAGAGGAAGCCTTATCGTAATTTTCAAGTTCATAGTAGGACCGGGAAATATTCAGGAGAACCTGCAGATAGGTCGGACCTGTTGTTCTGTCTTTTTCTTCGAACAGTTTCTCGATACTGTGAAAGATCGACAGGGCGGCCTGATATTCTCCCTGCATATAGTAGAGTGTTCCGAGGTTGATCT
Organism: uncultured Spirochaetaceae bacterium; assembly: GCA_965371685.1. Classification (GTDB taxonomy): domain Bacteria; phylum Spirochaetota; class Spirochaetia; order SZUA-6; family CAZLRN01; genus CBDUZM01. The sequence goes on from CBDUZM010000110.1 coordinate 5,530, forward strand.
TCGGGTCAAAATAATTTCTATCCAGGGATAGAGCCGTGTTAAACGCCTTTCCCGCTTCGATATAACGGCCGAATTCGGCACAGGTAATGCCAAGCTTGTTATACTGTGTTTTCTTCCCGGACTCTCTGGCCCCGGCAAGATGGCTGTCAATAATCGTATCGATGAGTTTTTCCTTGTCTGCGTTGAAGTTGCCGACGATCTCCTTCTTGTTCCCATATTGAAGACCAAGATCGGTTTCTCTCAATCCGACAGGCCTGTACACCTCATGTGCTTTTTTAGTGAAATTGAAGACTCTCTTTTCGGGACTGCCGTCCAGTGCCTTAAACTCTTCAATTCCCGTCCGCCAGGCTTCCAGGAAGCTTGCAGTACCTATCATCGTTATTTCTACAGGCACCCAGAGCCTGCCTTCAATGTTCAACGTCATATTCTTGTCCGGATGTACGATCCGGTATGAGTGTGAAGGCACATTGGTGTTGAATGCGGCGAAGATGTGTCCCGGCACAGTAATGAATGCCGTTTCGATTCCCAGTGTCTCGAGAAGGGAGCAGTAAAGAACGGTCAGGTCATCGCAATCCCCCGTAAGACGTGTGAGTGTATTGCGGGGCAGGCTTACGGAATCGACGGTTAAAGGGTTACCCTGGAACGATGTGAAGGGAGACGTCGGATCGACCTGATAGATAATGCCGATTTCCGCCAGCGCATAAAAAATTTCCATACCGGCCTGGAGGAAATCACTTAAGCCGGTTGCTTCTTCCTCCTTGCAGTACTGCCTTACCGTGCTGGTGTAGTTTCGGAGGGCACTGTCCTGTGGAGTGATGAGGGCCGCCACTTTCCTGTCATCATCCCAGGTGAGCGCTTCCTTGTCATGTAAATCGAAGGAAACCGACGAGCTCTGATGCGCTGCTCTGCCCCTGGCGACATAATCTACAATTATTTCCCCTGTAAGAGGTGTTATACCCTCCGTTGTAAATACATCTCCATTGAAAGAGGCGAACAGGTCTATTTCCCTGCTTTCTCCCGGTAAAAGCTCTGGAATGGTAAGTGCTTTAGTGGGAGTGTCCATGAAGACAGGCTGGAAAAAGGAAACATCCACATCGACGATGGAGAACTTTTCTTTGTTGGTAATAGTGACCTGTCCAATGGGATTCTTTACATAGTAGTTCTGCATCGCCGCAAAGAGAGGCGGCATTGAAACTTCGCCGTATTTTATACTTCTGATAATCGCCTGCGGTGAATCAGGATCTTCGCCAAAACGGTAATTGACGGAAAAACCGAGTCCGAAAACCAAACCGTTGAATTTCGTTAATGGGGTAAGCGAATAAAAATACCTGAGTGTGGGATGAACATCGATATTCATGCTGTAGGAAGGATCGAGGGAGACTTTACCGCCAACCGATGCAAAAAGGTTCGGAGAGCCTCGTGACTCGACAGGATCGATATTCGGGAAAACAGCTTCGGAAACACCTATTGCGAAATCGGCGCCTACTTCGAAATTTTTTGAGAATCGGTGAGCATAGCTCATTCCAAGAGCGGCAAACCAATGGGTATGGTTCCACCTGTCCGGATCTTCCGGGTGATCGGGGTCGTCTGTGATGAAGGGGATGACTCCGCAGTGAAACGACGGCTGAAGAACAGATATAAAGGGCAGCGGATAACGAAGAACAGCGGAAATCTCGTTGGCGCTTATTACATCGACGCCGTAAGAACCAAACGGATTCAGGCTTTGATATTCAACACCCAACGAAAGGGGAAATTGGTAAATAGTGTTGTAATCCAGAATCTTTTCCTGAGAATAAAGAACAGTTGTATTGAATAAAAGGAGAAACAGGACTGTTTTCCCGACGGTCCGGAAATAATTAAACATAATCATTACTGTTATTGTTATAATTTATCACTCTTTGCAAATTGTAACAAGCAATAACAGGAGATTCGTTATGTTGAAACTTTCAAGCTGCTAAGTTATGATGGCCGGAATGAGAAAATTTATCATCATAATCCTGGCCGCTGTTGTTTTATGCGCCGTTGCACTCATAGTTTACCTGACCACGACTAAGTTTGACACCACTCTGCAGTTTCAGGTTCGTGACATCGTCAGCAGGAACTGGGTATGGGATGCCGCTATAACACTGCAAAACAGGACAATCCGGGCGTACTACCAGACAGACAGGGGACCGCAAACCCTGTGTTTTACCCATCTCGAGCCTGGTGATGGGACGCTGGAAATATCGGCATCCGGTTATGAATCCCGCAGCATTCCGGTAGTTTTAAAGAGAGGCGAGAATAGGCTGGAAGAACCGATTGAAATGGTCGGACTCGAAATCCCGAGTCTGACTCACTTCATAATATTCGAAAACCAGATCGGCGGGGACATCGTTTCTGAAATCAGACCGGTGGGTGAAGACGGCCGGGCAGTGCTGAATCATCCCTGCATGGACCTCTGGATAGGCGCACGGATGACCGTGCAGATGAAGGACGATTTATATGTGCAGGAACCTGTCGAGGAAGGTTCTGTCCGGGGGAAGGAACTTTTTCGAGGAGAGATCGAGTGGGAATGGGATCCGCTTCCCGAAACTGTTTTCCGCTACTCCGCCCGGATTCCCGGCGCAGGGATCGAGCAGCATGAAGCGCCTTTCCGGATTATCGACTACCTTCTCGTGGTTCCAAATCCGAAAAAAATCAGTAAGGAAGAAATTTCTTCGATTGTAAGTGATGCCTGGAAAAACACAGATCCGCAAAACCTGGGAGATGTGCTGGATGATTATTCTAAGGAATTC
>CBDUZM010000111.1:0-8299 GCA_965371685.1 uncultured Spirochaetaceae bacterium
GCTAGCGGTTTCACCCGCACATTTTCTTTTTATTAATTCAATATTTATTGGGTTGTGGGTGAAACCTGCGATAGGGTTTTATGTATGAAAACGACTGTTGATTTGCCGGATGATTTACTGATACAGGCCAAGATCCGCGCCGTACGGGAACGAAAAACACTAAGGGCAATCATAGAGGCTGCCTTAAGGAAAGAATTGAACAGGGATAATCAAAAGGTTAGATCCCCGAAGGATTCTATCCGCTGGGTTACGGTTTCCGGGGGCTTACCGGCGGGAATCGATGCGGCCGATCGTGAAACCTGGTATAAAATGATGAGTAGATCCCCGTGACAGCTATTGATACCAACCTGCTCGTTTATGCTTACAGGTCGGGCTGTCCAGAGCATAAGCAGGCGAAGTAGGCTATTGAACGGGCCGCCGCCGATATTGGGGTTGCAGGCATACGAATTTTCGATCTGCAGATCGGTCTTCTCGCCGTAGAAAACGGCGCTACGGAACTGTGGACGCACGATGCCGGCTTCTTACCTATACCTGAATTAACAGTCAAGGATCCCCTGTCCTAAGACGTCCAGGACTTTGAAGTATGTTAGGGGGCATTATCCCAGTTTGGAAGGAAATGGCGTATCTTGAAGGCACTGGCCATCCACGGTAACGGTGGTGAGTAATTGATCGAAGGCGGTCCGGTCGTCGTTTCGCACTCGTTCGATACTCGCTTCCAGTACACTCATAACGGTTTCGTGACTCAATAAAGAAGAGCCGAATCGATGGAACAATCATACCGAAAAATGTCGATATCTTTTTCGCATACTTGATGGTCCCTGCAATGAACCTTGTGGCATCTCATCCTTTGAGTTTTTTTTCGAAATCCTCGATCTCCGACTGCTCCGGTGACAGCTCTTCCGGGTCTGATGAAAAGATCGTTTTGCCGAACACCGTCGTTTTCTTTACGGTTTCTCTCGCAAGCTGACCGGCCTCCAGCTGATCCATGATTTTGTTGAAGCTGTATTTTATGGCGCCGTCTTCCAGCACCTGCAGGTCGCCCTCATAGTCATCGATTAGTTCTTTCACTATCCTGCTGGAAAGAGAGGAAGGCAGCTCGGGCTGCCGTCTTTTCTTCGTTGCATTTTCGAAAATGTTTGTGAGGATTTCTCGGCGGCGACCCTCTCTGGACGCGGTTATTCTTTGCCTGATGTATCTTATGATACGGAATAACGGAGTGATAAAAAGGAACGAACCGAACACCAGGGGAACGATGCCCAGTCCGATGGTGATGCCTACCGCGCCTTTGCTGAAAATAGACAGGACGGCGCCGGCGGTCTGCGCTCCCCTCTCGCTGAGTATAGAGACGACGTTTGTAACAACCATCGCTGGGTCAGCCGGCGATAACGGATACTCCGACGGCATAGGAGAGGACGCCTGGTTCTGGAAACCTTTCGGCGGCGATTACGATTTGATCGGGAAACGCACTGCGCGGTTCACCGATTATTACCGGGTAGGAGATGTTCGACTCGGTGGTGAGTCCTACCAAGCGTACCTTTGATTTGCCGGATGATTTGCTGACACAGGCCAAAATCCGCACTGCACGGGAACTAAAAACATTAAGGGAAATCATCGATGCGGCCTTTACTCACAGGTCGGGCTGTACAGGACTTTGAAGTATGGCAGGGGTCATTTAAGGCTGAGAAATAGGAATTCTATTGCTTAGAGATGCCGGTTTCCCCGAAAGATTATAGTATTTGCATACCGGAAAAGAATATATTTCCTCAGGAAAATGAGTGACAATAACAGCTGGAACGGGGCGCAGTTTAAGTAAATAAAAAAATTTACTCCAGAGTAGCTCTCTGGCCTCCTTGTGCAGACCGGAGAAGGGCTCATCAAGAAGAATGCCCCCTGGAATTTGAGAAAAACAGCGGGACAAAGAGGCCCTTTTTTTCATCCCTCCTGACAGTTCAGCAGGCATTTTTAACTCGTGGCCCGATAAACCTACTTCATCCAGCATCCAGTATGAGAAGCAAAGTGAGCTCATCCAAGAATAGCCCTGATAATAAAGAGGCAGGGCTGTATTTCGGACAATACTCCTCCAGGGAAGGAGCCTGTCGTCCTGAAACGCGAATCCCAATCTTTCCGGACGGACGATTCTGCCTTCAGAAGGCTTCAGTATTGTAGCAATTAGTTTTAAAAGCGTTGTCTTACCTATTCCCGAATGGCCCGTAATAACAGCAATTTCATCAGGTTCTACTGTAAGATTTATCCCCTCAAGAAGATTTGAATCCCCGGGATAGGAAAAAGCAAGATCTTCAATTTTAATGCCCCGGGATTCTTTTCTTAACAAAAAGAATTGTTTTATCTTTAGTGTTTCTCCCTCACCGGAACAGCGCAGATTCCTTCGGGAAGAAACACGCTGTGCAAAATTCCGGGCGCCTTTAAGTCTTGATAATATCTGGTTGAACAATAGAATCAGCAGGATCAGTATCATTCCCCAGGCAAAAAGACTTCTTACCTGAAGGGATTGATAGGCCGCATTTATTTGAAACCCTATTCCATTGTTGGCGCCGAAAAACTCCCCGACAACAGACGCCTTGATCGCCAAAACAACACCTAATTTCAGTGATGCAAATAAGAATGGCTTGAGATGTGGAAAAATCAGCTCTCTCATTCTAGGATAGAGCCCGGGAGTAAAAACCTGAAGCATCTCTTTGAGTTCTTTTGGAACTGTTTTCATGCCTTCTATAATATTTAGAACAATAAGCGGAAAACAGATCAGAGCAATAAGAATTATGGGTGACAGATGACCAACACCAAATATTATGACTAATGGAATTGCCCACAAAATAGGGGGTATTCCTTGAAGGAAGAAGACAAGGGGCTTGAATATGGGCTCAAGCTCTCTTTTCCCTCCTGCTGTAATTCCAATAATTACCCCTCCCGCAAAGGCCAATGAAAAACCTGTTCCCACCCTGCCGAGAGTGATTAATATCTGCATCAGGTTCGCCGATTCACCAAAAATGAAAATGGTATCAATGAGTGTAATCCAGGGAGGAGGAACAAAGAAACCACCGGTAAGAAAGGAAGCCCCTGTCCATAGAATGCAGAGAATCAATAAACCCAATACCGAGTATAAAAGGTTTTTTTTTGGAAACTTTTTTGTCTGATTCATGTTCAAGGCGTGAAAAAGAAATCGTTATCCAGGTGTTGTTTCTTTCCCGGTAGAAATTCGAGCACTGCATTATAATACTGTATGACCTTCTTCCTGTTCTCTTCGAAAGTCGGAACAGAGTAAAGAGTATTTTCTATAGCCGCCTTGACTACTTCAACCTGCATGGAAAGAAAATCCGCAGAGAGCATGGCCGCCTTATCAGGATTCTCCTGAACTTTAAAAGAGACATCCCGCCATTGATCAACCAGTTCTGTAATCAGCTTCTTCTCTTTTTGAGTGAAAATATCGGTTGAAAAGAGGCTTACCTGCGGGGACATTTTTTCACCCCCGGAAACCCTGGACCAGGCCTCCTTATAATCAATCAACCTGGAAAGACCTTTATTCAGAACCAGATCAGTGGCTAACGGTTCAGGTAAAGGTGCAGCGTCAATCTGCCCGAGAAGGAGCCTTGAAACAGTCTGCGGAAAAGGCGAGTAACTTATTTGAAGATCTTTTTCCGGATCGACTCCTTCTTTTGATAGAATAAACCTGGTTTGGAAATCCAAAGGAGATCCGGGAAAAGGCAGGGCTATTCTCTTACCCTTTAGGTCGGAGAAACTTCTTATATTCGGGTCTTTCCCGATAAAGTAAGAAACCCCCCAGACACCTGTATTGATCATCACAACGGGGCCTCCGTCCAACCGGTTCTGCCACCCCTGGCTTATCCCTGTGAAAAGAAGATCCGCTTCTCTCCTGATAAGCATGGCCAGCGCCTGGGCATGGTTGATGAAGATATTCGTCCGGATGTCTATTCCGGGAATAGGATCATTTTTTGCTAAAAGAAAAAATGGTATTGAGGATGTCGATGGAGGAACAAGGATCTTTAATATCTTAGTATCCGAAAAGACAAAAAACGAAGATAATATGAGAAAAAGTAAAATCAGGCCTTTCTTTAGCATCTTTTCCTACTCCAATATGGGAATAATGACGGTAAATTCACTTCCCTCTCCAGGGGTTGTTTCCACAGTAATTTTTCCCTGGTGCAATTCTACGAGGCGCTTCACCAGGCTCAAGCCCAGGCCGGTTCCCGGCACATTGGCTGTGTATTTGTTTTTAGCTCTGAAGAACTCGTCGAATGCTCTATCTCTTTCATCCGGGGTCATTCCGATCCCATCGTCTTTGATTTTCGCTTTTACATTGATCCCATTCTGTTCCATATGCAGAGAGATGTGTCCTTTATCCGGAGTATATTTGATCGCATTTTCAATTAAGTTCTTAAACACGATAACCATGGCCTCTTTGTCGGCCAGAACCCGCTCCGGCTTGGCCAATCCTTTGCAATTCAAAGAAAACTCGATTCCCTTCTCCTTAATCATCTCGCTGCAGGATTCTGCAGCTTCGGTTAAAGCCTTCCCAATATCTATCCGTGATCTCTTGATGGTAAAATTCCCTGTCTCTATAGATGTAAGATTCATCAGTTCCGAGATCATCGTGCGCAGTGTTCTGATTCTTAAGAGGGACCTCTCCATCATTCTTCGTTCTTCTTCAGGCTTCTCTCTAACCATACCGCTTACGATCAAATCCAAGTATCCTTCTGCAGCAGCAAGAGGGCTTTTAACTTCATGAGCCACCATGGAGACAAACATAGACTTGGCAATTTCTATCTTTTTAAGAGCTGTGATATCCCGAAGAACGGCTACAGCTCCTGAGGTCTCCCCGTTTGGATCGATTACCGGACTGACATTCACCATATAGGTACACTTTTTTAAAGCTATTTCCTTTGACATAATAAGAGGGCCGGAATCCGCATCCAGTGTTTTTATTATAAGGGTTTTCATGTCTGTACATTTTAGAGCACTCAAAGGGAAGGGCAGCGGAACTGATGTACATTCCACCATAATATGCGATGCTGCTGCATTTTGAAGAACAATTTGTCTGTCAGAATTTATTACTATAATACCATCCGTCATGCATTTTATTATTGTGTTGCATTTGGAACGTTCAAAGGCAACTTCAAGCAGCCGCTTCTCCCTGTCTTCGCGAAGCCGCCTGGCCTCAACAGTTAGAGAGCGTTTTTCAAGGCCGTTTCTCACGGCTAAAAGCAGCTCGTCCGGTGTGAAGGGTTTGGGGATGTAGCCGTATGCGCCCTGTTTTGGTGCTTCAACTGCTGTACCTATTGTCGCATAAGCCGTAATTACCAGGAGCACGACCTCTTCATTATGCTCATGTATCTTTTCAATGAGCTCTATGCCGTTCATCCGAGGCATTTTTAGATCGATAATTGCAGCCGCAAAGTTTCCCCGCTCTTTGAAAAGCTTCAAACCGGCTTTACCGTCGCCGGCAGTCTCTACTTCATAGCCTTCGGACAGCAATATTTTTTTACAGCCCTCTCGGATCCCCAGTTCATCATCCACTACCAGGATTCTCGATCCTGCATTATTCATTTAGTATCCTCCTCCAAAAGCTCCACTATTTTTTCTATAAAAGCTTCGGGGGGTACCGGTTTCTCAAAGTATGCATCGGCGTGCATCGCCTCGAGTTCCTCGGAAGTGCGAGGATTAAAATCGAACCCACGCGTACTGCCAACCGCCGTGACTATCAGCACAGGAATGTTTGAATATAGAGAATTCTCCTTGATCTTCCGGGAAAAAGAGAATCCCGAGTCAAGAGTCTTCATCATGAGATCGGTGATTACAAGGTTCGGCTTCTCCTTCTCCATCCATTCCAATGCCTCTTTCGGATCAGAGCAACAGAAGACCCTTAAACCTTTTGCTTCGAGAATCTGCTTATACATCTTGAGAAAATCGGGGTCGTCATCAACGAGCAGGATCTTCTTTTCTCCGCTCATGTTGTTTCTCCTTCGTTTCCTTCTTTCCCCGCTAATGGGAGCTTGATTAAAAACGTGGTTCCCTTACCTAATTTGCTGTCTACGGAAATATCTCCGGAATGCATCTTCACTATTCCATAGACGATCGACAATCCCAATCCTGTCCCCTTACCCATCTCCTTGGTCGTATAGAAGGGATTAAAGAGCTCGGAGATGTTCTCCTGTGGGATCCCACTGCCGTTATCCGATACCTCGATCTCTGCATAATCACCTGCTTCGTTAAGTTGTGTACTGATGTTTACCTCTCCTGAATCGGGTATTGCATCGATACCGTTCTGAACAAGATTCACAAGCATCTGTTTGATCTGGTTTGAATCAACCATCATCATCGGCAATGCATCCTGAACATTACATGTCACGGTAATATATTCTTCCTGCGCCTTTAAGGACATAATTGAAACCACTTCATCTACGAGCTTTTTAATGTCCGTTCGAGTCTTTGATATTCTTGAGTGTCGAGCGAAATCGAGCAGGCCGCGCATGATGTTTCTGCAGCGTGTAGCTTCGCTTACGATCATCTGGATATCCTCTCTACCCGGATCCCCATCATGATACTGTTTCATCAGCATGTGTGAATAAATGAGAATTGTCCCTAATGGGTTGTTGATTTCATGCGCCACGCCTGCGGAGATCTGTCCCATAGATGCAAGCCTCTCGGTTTGCACCAACCGTGTTTGAGCCGAAGCCAGATTCTTATGGGACTGCTGCAGCTCCCCGCAGGTTGTTTCAAGTTCCTCCACCAGATATGGAAGACACATTTCCGGTTCCGCCAGTCCCTGGCATACGGCGATTGCCTTTTCACGACAGGTAAAATATCCGCAAGCCCCGCAGTTGAGCTGGTCCTCTATCTTAAATTTCCTCATCGTATTCAGCGCCCGGCCAATCTCCTCCTCTGTAGGCTGCAATAGAAGCATGGTCTGCCTGGAAAATTTTCTGCTTAAGTCAACATCATCAAACTCCGTCAAGGCCTCCAAGAAATCCTTTTGAACCGTATACCTGTTCTGCTCGTTTATAAAGTCCGCAAGTATCTCTTTACGGGCAAAAACGCTCAAGTCGTTTAACATCTTGGGACCGTCAATGCATCCTTCACAGAAGAGGACATCGAAGAGACGCGCCTCACTTTTCCCCTCGGCGAGCTCTTTAAGCGCGACTAAAACACGGTCTTTCCCCTCTGTGATCAAGACATCGTTCTCCAGAATATCCGTGCTTAAGCCGGCGGTTTTAAGCAAGCCGCCGGATATGGGGAAGGAGCGTCCCATATAGCTTCTGGGCCCGTCAAAATCGCTGTCCTGTAATTCTTCCGGAATAATTTGAGCCTCATCGACCATCTTTAGAAGCTCTTTATACGTTAAAACGGCGTCAACAGTGCCTGCCACGCATGGATCGCGTATTTCGTTCTTTTTTGCAATACAGGGTCCTATGAATACGATGCGCGCTTTTGAGCCGTGCCTATGCTTGATTGCCCTTGCCACAGCGATCATAGGGGATACTATCGGGGCGAGGGCATTATGGAGAGAGGGCATATATTTTTCCACAAAAGAGACTATTGCCGGGCAGGGAGAGCTTATAACCCGGTTTCCTGCGCTCAGTGATCTTTTAAAAAGCCTGGCGTACTCTCTGCTTATCAGCTCGGCGCCGAAGGCAACCTCCCACACTTCAGAGAATCCCAGCTTTCTAAGAGCCGTAATGATCTTACCGGGTTTAAGCGGATAAAAAGCGGCGGGAAAGGAAGGCGCCAGACAGGCAAAAAAACGCCCTTTGCCTGCCAGCATTCGCTTAACATACTCAGTGCTGTCTTCGATCTTTTTAGCCTGCTGGGCGCAGACCTTGACACAGTTGCCGCAGGCAATGCACCTCTCCTCGATGACCATTGCCTGTCCGTTTTCGACCTTGATTGCTTTTGCCGGGCACTCCCGGACGCAACTGTAGCAGCGTTTGCACTTTTCAGGGATCGTAGTAACTATACCCATGATAATATCATCCTAAATCCTCTCTCTGGCTTCGTACTCCGTATGTAAAAGGTGATGCGACTTCTCACCCAAAGGAGCTTTTAAAAATTCTTCATAGATCTGCTTGATCTCCGGATTCTCATGAGATTTACGTATCTCTTTCCCTTCGTCTTCCCGGTATATTGCTTCGATTCTTGCCTTTCTGACCTCATCCGAAGTCAGCCGCGGCTGGCCGCCTCCTCCAATGCATCCTCCATGGCATGCCATAATCTCGACACAGTGGTAGTCGCTCTCACCCGCCTTGATCCTTTCTATTACTTTCTTGGC
>CBDUZM010000112.1:0-8277 GCA_965371685.1 uncultured Spirochaetaceae bacterium
CAGTGTCAACTTCCTGCTCGAAACGGTTACGAATAACATGCAGGGGCTGCCCTGTCGGAAAATCCTCAGCAGCAATGAAGGCTGCAGGTACCTGGGGTGGGAGTTGAGCCAAAAGAACGCCTATCCCTGCCCCAAAGGTTATAGATACAATAACCGGTGGGCATTAACCTTAACCAGCCTGGACAACAAACCCGGCGGCGTAAGAGCCCAGCGAATCTATCACTATTATGGGGGCTATCCCCGGTACCCGTCGGATGATCTTCTCGACGAGATGTCCGAATACGGATGTTCTCTTCTCGCTTTACATACACCTTTTTTCTATATCAGCGGGAGCCAACCGGGTGACGAAACAGAAATGTCCCGGGTAGTTCAACGCGCCCATGACCTCGGGATGAAGGTTATATTTTACTGCCAGCCTTACCTTATCTCCATAGAAGCCCCTTATCACGACGAGTATGCCGGCTGCAGGACCGAATGTTTAAGGGTATGGCACAGTATGAAGGAGACTCAGATTGTCTATTACGAGCCCGATACGCGTTATGACTGCGATGAATTGTGCCTCCGCTGCGACAAAGCTTTCGATTTCATTTACAGCACCGTCATTGACTGCTGGAAGAAATTTGATTTCGACGGCCTGTACATTGACTTCGCCTGGCCTTCCCACGGTTTATGCAACGACACAAGCCACGGTCATGCGCCCGGTTTGTTCAATTTCTACGACTACTGGAGGATACTGAGGAAATGGCGAAAGGCTATCGGGCCCGAGAGCGTCATGATCGGTCACGGCGGGGGGCTTCTGGTATCGAGCGATTTTGTAGAAGGATTCGACGCGTGTCTTACCGGAGAGGCCCAGAAAGAGCTGGATCCGGTAATCATAGGACAGCAGCTCGGACTGCCTCCGACACTCTGGCCGATGCACCGGCGCAAGCAGGATACGTTTCGCTCGCCCCGGACTATCGAGCAGTTAATACGGGAGGGCATGACTCCTCACAACGGCCTGGGAATAATGGGGACATCTATTTTAGCTACAGTAGATCCGGCTCACCATAGAGAGCTTATCGCTCTGTGGCAGATGTGGCGGGGCTTCCCGGTTCACCGTGCAGCTTTCTATAACTATCTTACAGAGAAGGTTCTCGAACTCGACAATGGGGAGATGTTTTACTGCCTCTATGTCACAGAGAAAAAGGAAATCCTCCTCATACTCGTTAATGCCGGCGGGCCGGAGCATGATCGTTCACCGGCAATCGGGGTTAACGTTCGGTTAAATATGGAAAAGCTTGATCTTCCCGGTAAATTGAACTGCTGGCGTATGAAGGGGAATACATACGAGACTTTTCGCGTTGCCCGGGTAGAGCCTGTTGTTGACGGAAGGATTTCTGTTCCCGAGCTTCTGCTTCATGAATTCATCGGGTTTGTTCTTACTCCGGGAGGTCCTCCTGAAGAGCTGACGAAGCTCATGAACCATCTTGAAGGTCGGTGGGAAAGGCTGCCCGCTCTTCTCGAGGCAAAGCAGAAACGGCTGTCTGATTGCGACAGAAAGCTGGACGGTTTTGCTAAATTGCCTATCGCAGCAAATAAGCTGAAGTATGACGAGTTTATTAAGAATCGTGTCGCGGAGTAGTTATTATTCCTGCTTCATTTCCAACGAGACGATTTCATACTGAGCGTTCAGCACAAGTGAAAATACGGTTCTCCCGCCCTTATAGAGATAAGGTATAGAGCTTTTATCCGTGGAAAACACACGCTCCGGTTTTTCCGAATTTACTGAAACAGTAATTTTTCCCGCAGGTATTACCTGGCTTATGGGGAACTGATTGTCTCCGATATTGTTTAAGATGTGTATATTAAGCCGTCCGGCCTGTTTTCTGAGCTCAATCTGCACAGGCGCCGGGGCTTCAGCGATAAGCTGGATTCCGTCACCCAGCATCATTCTGACAGCTCCGCCCATGAGATTCTCCCATTGGGGAATCTTGAAACGCATCCAATCGGCGCCGGGAAGGCAGGCGAAATAGCACCAGCTGCCTTTACCCTTTTGCCCGTGAAGAACCATTGGATATTTCGAAACTCCCTGCGGCTGCCTGTAGTGCCTTCCTATTGGATTCATAAACTTAAAAGTAGTGGAAGATTCCGGAGGGGAAGTAATTTTCAAGGCATATACGGGCCTTGGGATAAGTTCATTTGCATGAAACCCTTCTATTCCGGCGCCGTCCGGTTCAACAATAGCATACTCTTCGAATGTGGCCGCCGGAAACATGTCCGGGGTTTTCTGCCGCGGTACGAATAATCCCCCTTTGTCCGGCGCCCGCAGTTTCCCGTTCGGCATGTACCACCCTGATTCGAAAGTGGAGATAATATTGCCGCCCCTCTCACAGTATCCGGTAAGCGTATCTATTATTTTATCGGATAAGCAGGCACAGTTGGGAACAACTATAAGATCGAAGCTCTTTAAATAATCCTCATTTATGTCCCTGTCCCGTATGATACTGAAAGGAACGTGCTGCCTGGTAAGGGCATAGCACCATCCTCTGAACTCCTCACCTGCTATACTCTCACATTTCCTTTTAATCGCGGCTTTTTCCTTTATGCTTCGTTCCTCTACAGTTGCGATCAAATCTTTTTCAACGGCAACGGAAACCTCAGTCGCGAGGCTTTCTATTTCGGAAAGATAGGCGAGGGATGAGGTTTCGGACCTCAACACGGCAACGTTCGCCGCTGAACTGTCTCCGGTATAAAACTCTTCGTTCTTCTCGAGAAATCCCCAGCTTTCCTCAACCACGCGCATGGTCTTTTCTTTCTGGTGTTCCAATGCCGGCGTGAACACGGCGATCCAGGGGTTTGCCCCTCCCGCAACGGTCTGGTAAAATTCCCTCTTCAAGTCAGCTTCCGTCATTCCCACGTAATGCCAGCCTCCCATAGCGTGGTCGCTGAACACAACGGCGGGATTTTCTCCAGCAGATAGGAATTTGGCCATAACAGCCGTATCGAGCCAGTCTTCATTAGCAGCGCCCGGGTGAACAAAGACTTCGGCGCCGGTAAGATGCTGATATTTCTCGAGCCTCCACGGATTACGCGCAACCTGGGTTGAAAGAGACCATCCGCCTGCGTTTAAGAAGACAGCGCCGTCTTCTCTCACCGACGTAACTGTTTTATTGGCATCCGAGAGGAAGCGTTCCATTGATTCTTCCCTGAAGTTTTGCCACTCAAACCATGCAGCGTTCTTCCAGTCCTCGAATTCCGGAACGTCTTTTCCAGTTCTCTCCTTGAATAATTCCCTGCATATTCCGCAGTAGCAGGCGCCCGGAAAAACAACGGGGCCGTCCATGAAAATACCGTCGACTCCGGTGCTTATGACTTCTGTCAGTAAATCCTGCGCCCATTCGCGCCAGGGAGAGTTGATGCAGAGAGTAGTGCCATTGCCATACAGAGGGTTTATCCTGCCGTAGGCATCCCCATTGGCCAGTGTCTGCTCCCAACCCGGATGCTTGTCGGCAAAATCGTAGGAAAACCAGTGAAGGTTAACATATGCAAGAACTGTTATTCCGTACTTATGAGCAAGAGGAACATATTCCCTTAAATAATCGAATTCGCCCATAGAAGGATTTTTTTCAAATCTATCGCTTGAAAAGTTTACAGTCGAGGCGGTCCCGGGTGAGCTTCCCCCGTTGGCCATAACCCATTCAACGTTGCAATGATATTTGTGCCTGAGGTCCCTGGCATGCTCCTCCAGGTCCATTTCACGGAATGCTGCAAAGTCATTCAGCGGATCGAACCGCATCATTCTGAAGGGAAGTTCCCACCATCTTTTATCAGTATTATCTTTCATATCATCCTCCTCTTTTATAATATCATATCATTTTTCTTGTTGCAAAACGCCTTCTTTTTTTGACAATATGTTAAAAATCCGTCTATTATTGTAGAGGAGAAAAATTGTAGAGGGGAAAAAATGGAAACTGCGAATAAAACCGCTCTAGTGATTTCGGGAGGTGGATGTAAAGGCGCCTTTGCAGTCGGTATAGTAAGGTACCTTTACAGGACATACAGGGAGAGCGGTTGGTTCTCAATTGTAGGCGGAACATCAACCGGCGCTTTGATTGCCCCGCTGGCCGCTCTTCTTGCTGCACCGGCGCCTATGGCCGGAGATGCTCTTGAAAATCTGGTAGAGCTGTATTCGAGTGTACACACCTCCGATATTCTCAAGAAGAAGCGATTTTTTACATTGCTTTTGCGTCCGGACAGCCTTTTCAAAAATAACCCCTTACGCGAGCTCCTCTCTTTACACTTTCGCATGGAATGGTTCGAGTGGCTTCAGAAGCCCGAATCCCCGGATTGCTATGTGGTGTATACCGACTTCCGCAGCGGTAAAAAGGTTTTCGCCTCTCCCCGCGATCCCGGCATGACACGAAAACGGTTCATACAATGCATGCTTGCTTCCGCCAGCGTGCCTGTGGTAATGGAAGGTACCCGTATCGACGGTCATGTTTGCTATGACGGCGGGATCAGGGATTTACTGCCCTTCGGCCGGTCTATAAACCTGGGCGCTGAAACCATAGTTCCGATATATCTGGATCCTGAAGAGCTCAGCGCATCCGGCGGCGCCTTCAGCAGGTTGGACAAGGTGTTGTTGCGAACGCTTTCCATCATGGTGGATGAGACAGGTTTGAATGATTACGAGATGGCCAGTTTAATCAATATGGGAATCAGGCTGAAGCAGGAGATACTCGATGAATTCGACGACGAGCCCGGCTGTGTTGAAAGGCTTCACAAGATTTTTTCAAAAGAGCTGTACTTTAATCTCATCGGACCTGAGAAAAGTCTGGTCAATATTATTACAGGGCTTCGGCCAGATAAAGTTTTAACGGAAGATTCTCTCACCTTCAAACCTTCGGAAATGCGCAAGTGGATTAAGTGGGGTGAAAAAAAGGCGGCTGAAATTATCGCGGAGAGTCCTTTTTGATTAAAATGAAATGAATTGGGAGAGCTGCCTGTAAAAATGATCAGAGACTGACAACAACCATAACGATACTCGCAATGCCGAGGGCCAGCATCATGATGCCGATAATGAGCTGCAGCCTTTTGGTTTTTATCAGCTTAACGGTGTACGCGGAAATCGGCACCGATAATACTGCTCCCGCAACGAGGAATGGCGCAAGAATCCAATCAATTGAAGGCGTAAGCAGGATATATATGACTACCCCTACCAGACACGTTAGACCTTCTGCAAGGGAAGTGATGGCAATAGCGCTTTTGCTCTCAACACCGGATAGAAGCTGTCCTCCTGTCACTATCGGTCCGTACCCACCTCCGCTCATGCCTTTGTTGAAAGCAGCAAGGGTCCCCATTGCCGCGAGTTTTTTCCAGGAGAATTGATAGGTTTTTTTTCTGGTCAATAACACAAAAACACCCATTACCAGTATCAGAATTCCGATATATGCTTTCATAACAATGGGGGGTAAATTTATTGCTATAATGACGGCTGCAGTTGTGCCTATTATACTGCACGAAGCAATCAGCAGTGTAATTTTTAAATGTCTTGAAAGGATCTTTCTCAGTCCGGCTATCATAGAAGACGGCCTGAGAGCCTCGCGAAATTTGCCGGTGGAAATCGAATTACCGGGGGAGGTTTTTATCTTGAAATCTGCATTTCCGAAAAAATGATGTGCGAATCCTGCAAGAATTCCCGTAATCATTTCTGATAAAAGAATAGCCGGAACTATTTGCATGGGAGTGTAGCCCATAAAGAGCAAAACAGGGGTGAGGGTGGTGCCGTATCCCATTCCCAGGCTGGAATCAAAGTATTCTGCTATAAATGCCGCAAGGAAAATAGATATTCCGAGGCCGATACTCAGATTTAAAAACATGTTATTTACTCTGATTGATTCGGTTGGTTTTCAGACAGGCACTCGAGAAAAATGATTCTCTTTCAAGGAGACCTCTATGCCTTGTAAGCTTAGCTTTGCCAGTTTTTTCTGAAGCCTTTTATCAGCGCGATCCATGGCGGCTTTACCTTTTTTCCCACTGTAGTATAACGGACAGCCCCCACAGATCTCTTCATTTTCAATTGTTCTATCAGGGAAGTGCCATATGTAATGACAGATGAGCTGTTTATAGATATATAAGCCCGAAACCGATTCTCTTATGTCGCGCTCAACGTCGACTTTACGCGGCTTTTCCCGTGTTAATGAGAAATCAATGCAGTCATCAGGAGTTTTCGGTAATCCGGTGAAGATATATCCAGGGCTCTTCATATTGTCCTCTTGAATGGAAGTATATCACCCAATCACGACAAAGTCAATCGTATTTATCGTTATTTGTAAAAAAAAAAAATTGATCCTACGGTAACAAATGCTCTATTGTTGTTGCTTCCATTTTGACGGCCACATAATCGCGTATTTCTTTGAAAAGAGCGAGTAGTTTCTCGCTTTTCTCAACAGGGGTATGGTCGTAGAAAAAGGTGCTTACGGAATCCACCGGAGCAAGAGCGCCGTCCATCAGACGGATTATCTCGGCTACGGTGATATTCTCCGCTTTTTTTGCCAGTTTATAGCCTCCCTTTGCGCCTTTTCGGCTTGTTACATATCCTCCGCGCTTTAGAATAAGCAGTATCTGCTCTAAAAATCTTTTAGGAATTTCTTTCCTCTCTGCTATTTTAAAAATTCTTTGATACCCCTGCTCATAGTTTTCACCTAGATCAATGAGCGCAAGACATGCATATTGGCTTTTCTTGGAAAGTCTCAATGAATTAATTTCCTTAGGAAATATATTTTACTTTTTTTTTTAACACGCAGCAAGACAATGCATCTTTATTTGCCCGACCTCGAATTACTTCAACGATTCCGGAATTTTAAAAACCGGAACAGGATCAAGCTTATGCCTGTTGGCCTGGTGAAATTTTCGATAGATTGCCAGAACCTCCCGCTGCCTGGAGTTTAATTGATTTTCGTCTGTAGAACCGTCTTCAAATTGCATGGCCCATTCAAGCTCGTTGTACGAAGCCCCGATCTGGCTTTCATCTGTGCGGTTATCACTCCAGAGCCCGTCTGTAGGCGGGGCATTTAAAATTGCCTCGGCGATACCTAATTCTTTGCCGACGGCATATACTTCTGATTTCATTAAATCAGCTATTGGTGAAATATCCACTCCGCCGTCACCGTATTTGGTAAAAAATCCTACGCCGCAGTCTTCTACCTTGTTGCCGGTTCCGGCCACCAGCATTCTATGATGAGAGGCAAAGGCATAGAGTGTAACCATCCGCATTCTCGAGCGCGTGTTGGCCATAGTCAGTCCATCCTGGATATTTGGAGGAAACGATTTCTCAAAAGCCTGAAATACCGGTGTAAGATCTATTAAAGTACCTTTGACCCGATCGTAACTTCGTGCCAGCCATTCAATATGCTGCCCGGTAAGTGACAGCTGTTCGGAAGCCTGATGAATAGGTATGCTTAATGGAATGACTTCTTTTCCGGTCCTGGCACAGAGTGTTGAAGTGACTGCCGAGTCAATGCCGCCTGAAATCCCCACCACAAATCCATTCAAGCCTGCATTGTCACAATAAGTCTTTAACCAGTTAACGATACAATCGATTACTTTGGCGGTTTGCATATTCCGAATGGTATCTTTTAGGCTTTTTTTGTCAAGCCGGTCGGCCGGCTTTTTGGATGGGCGCAGCCAACTAAATACATGCTTGACTTCCAGTATCTTTTCTTTTATCAATAATTATACAGGCAGCTTTTTCAGAAGGCAAGCGAGGAAGAATACATGAAAATCACAGATGTTTCGGTAAAAGAATCGACGTTGTTTTTTATCCCTATTAAGACCAGGGTTCCGCTCAAGTTCGGCCCGGAAACAACTACCCATGTGACCTGCGCCCGGGTCAGGTTGAGAGTGGAGAATGGTGAGGGAAAATTCGCCGAGGGGTGGGGGGAAACACCCCTCAGCGTTGTTTGGGCATGGCCCGGCTCTCTTCCCTATGGGGAGAGGCAGGACCGGATGATGGATTTCTGCCGCAGTCTGAACCGCGACTGGCCCAAATTCGACGCTTCCGGGCATCCTGTAGAAATCGGGTACGAATATTTAGAGAAGAGGCGTCCCGACCTTCTCGAGGAGCACAACAGGGGGCACGCCGAACCCATGCCGTGGCTTGCCGCACTCATCTGCAGTTCAGCTTTTGATGTTGCTATTCACGATGCATACGGCCGGCGCCTGGGCATGCCTGTCTATGGTACTTATAATAAGGGATTTATGAGCCGGGATTTGAGCGGTTACCTGAGAGCTGCACCC
>CBDUZM010000113.1:0-8248 GCA_965371685.1 uncultured Spirochaetaceae bacterium
CTATCAGGGATAGAAAGAAAGTTTTTCTCTGAGCCAGATGCCATATACCTGCAATGGCTACCAGGATAGCAAGAATTAGAAATATTATTGTCCACGTCATCTTCTTAGTTTATGGAAATGCCGGCAGCGCGTCAAGGAAAAATTTTTGCCTTGACACTTTATTATATTTCTTAATAATAGTTTATTAAACGATTATATGAAAATATCATGAAAAATGTGGGACCGGAACTGGGGAACCTTTCATCGAGATTCTTCGCTTATGTCCAGTTGAAGAATAAGGATACCGTCAGGACCGGCGAACTTAGCCCTGTGTTAGGTATTACCGGATCAAAGGAACGAAATCTGCTCAGTCGCCTGTCAAATACGGGCTGGATTGTCAGACTGAAGCGCGGCATGTATCTCGTCCCGCCTCGAATACCGGCTGGCGGAAAGTACAGTCCCGGTATTGCCATGATACTCCAGAAATTAATGACGGTAGAGGATGGAAAATACCAGATTTGCGGACCAACGGCGTTTAATTTTTATGGATTCGATGACCAGGTTCCAAGTGTCACATACGTTTACAATAACCGTATTTCAGACAGTCGTACGATCGGGAATTTGACGTTCCAGCTCATTAAAGTCAAAGACGAACGCCTTGGAGCGACAAATGCAGTCCGTACTCGCGGTGTAGAGGAAGTTATCTATTCCTCGAAAGCCAGGACTCTCATGGATGCCGTCTATGACTGGTCCCGTTTCAACAGCCTGCCCAGAGGATATGATTGGATCCGACAGGAGATTGAGAAACATCCCACAATTTCCGCTGAACTGGTTGACGTAGTTATTCGATACGGAAACCAGGCAACGACTCGGCGAATTGGGTGCTTGTTGGATATTTTAGGTCAACCTTTGAGACTCGTGAATAGACTCCAGCGTCAAATAAATAATTCCAGAGCAATAATCCCCTGGATTCCAGACAGGCCTGCCAGAGGAAAAGCCAGCCGTAAATGGGGGGTTATTCTAAATGAATGAAGGACAATTCCCATATCCTCATGATATAGAAATAGACATTTTCCGTGAAGCATTGGCATACTCTGAAGCAAATACAGGTTTTACAGAGACTCTGATAGAAAAGGATTATTTCTGCTCCCTGGTTCTGCAGTACTTCTTTGACAACGACGCGTCACTGGTTTTTAAAGGGGGTACATGTATAAGCAAGGTATACACGGACTTCTACCGACTCAGCGAGGATCTGGACTTCGTCATTCCGATTGCTGCAGAAACTTCCCGTGGCCACAGGCGTAATAAGATCGAGCCGGTTAAGCGAATGTTCGAGAAACTGCCGGCGGAAGTACCGGGAATAACAATCTCTCAGGGGTTGACGGGCCACAACGCGTCCCGGCAATATATAGGTCATTTTGAATATCCATCTTCGTTGATGGATAAGAAAGAAAACATAAAAATTGAAATCGGGCTTCGTGAGCCGCTGTTGAATCCAGTGGAATCCAGAACAGCGCGTACAATTGCCGTAAATCCGTTTAGTGATCGTCCTCTCCTGCCTTCTTTCTCTGTCCGTGCGATGGCTATGAAAGAAGCGTTTTCGGAAAAGTTCCGTGCAGCGATGACAAGGAAAGAACCTGCAATCCGTGACTTCTTCGACCTTTCATATGCTGTTCGCGAAATGGGATTGACAGTTCAAGATCCTGACTTTGTCAGCATGGTTCGAAAAAAAATCGCAATTCCGGATAATTTTCCTATTGATATTTCTCCGGAACGAAAGCGTGAACTTGACCGGCAGCTGAAAGGTCAGCTGGAACCGGTGTTACGCCCTTCGGATTTTAATGGATTTAACTTAGACGAAGCCTTTAATCTGGTTTGTAATATGGCGAAAGCTGTATCTCTTTCGCCAATCCTTGATCAAGACCGGTAAGTGTAGGATGATTAAGCATGACACAGGATTGATTGCCGGTTCCAGGGTTGCAGGCGATAAGGTTACAGGCTGTGCAGGAAAACCGGCGTATTGACTTTTTACCTTACTGCAATTATAAAATTTGAATTATATTTTGCTAATTTTTCTTTGAAATCAGTAAAATCAAATATCGAGATGGAGAAGACAGAAATATCATTGAATACGGGTGTAAGGTCAAATAAACACAATTTTACCCGCGAGATGGGTCTGGCCGTTGTTTTTTCATGCGTGCTTGAGAAGCCAAGGATGTTGGAAGCCGTATTGGGCAGAAAGATCAACCCCCGTGATTATGAAATTGAATCTCCGCTGTATGACAGGAGGAAAGTTTGTATAAGCCGGTAGATCCCAGGGTTAGTTTCCCAGAGATGGAAGAGAAAATTCTCAAATTTTGGGAGGCGAACGAAATATTCACCAAGTCCATAGAGCAGAGAAGAGGTAAGGACGAATTCGTCTTCTATGACGGACCTCCCTTTGCCACAGGCCTGCCTCACTACGGTCATTTTGTGCCGGGTACTGTCAAAGACATCGTGCCCCGCTACCAGACGATGAAAGGAAAGATGGTGGAACGGCGTTTCGGGTGGGACTGTCACGGGCTCCCTGTAGAGTATGAGATGGAAAAGGAGCTTGGTATCTCCGGTAAAAAAGAGATCGAGGAGATGGGTGTAGCGAAGTTCAACGAATCCTGCCGGTCTATCGTCCTCAGGTACACGGCTGAATGGCGGAAGACGGTCACCAGGGCAGGTCGCTGGGTGGATTTCGAAAACGATTACAAAACCATGGATACCGATTATATGGAGTCCATCTGGTGGGTGGTCAAGACCCTCTGGGATAAAAAACTGCTCAGGGAAGGCTACTATATCCTTCCCTACTGCCCCCGCTGCTCGACCGTGCTCTCGAACTTCGAGCTGAACCAGGGAGGCTACCGGGAGGTACACGATCCTTCCATAACGGTGAAATTTCTTGTTCGCGGAGAGAATAACGTGTATCTGCTGGCATGGACTACGACCCCGTGGACTCTTCCCTCCAACCTTGCCATGGCCGTGGGACCGGATCTCGATTACGTCAAGGTGAAGGATGGGGATGAGTATTACATCCTTGCAGAAGACCGGCTTCCCTCCTACTACCACGCCGAGGAGGAGTATGAAGTCGTTGAAGAGATGAAGGGAAGGGAACTCGAAGGAACGGCTTATGAACCACTCTTCCCCTTCTTTCAGGAACTGTCGGAAAAGGGCGCCTTCAGATTGTTCTCAGCCGATTTTGTTTCTACGGAAGAAGGGACAGGCATTGTGCACATGGCGCCGGGCTTTGGCGAGGATGATTACAATACACTGAAAGATACCGGTATTCCCACGGTGTGCCCGATAGACAAGGAAGGCCGTTTTACGGAGGAGGTGCCTCCTTACCGGGGTCAGTTTGTCAAAGACGCGGACAAGGAGATCATGAAGGACCTCAAGGAACAGGGCAGGCTGGTAAAAAGGGAGAGCTATCTCCATGCTTATCCCCACTGCTGGCGGTGCGACTCCCCGCTTATCTACCGCGCTATAACCTCCTGGTTTGTAAACATTGAAAAGATCAAGGATAAGATGTTGAAGGCCAACGACCGGATTACCTGGATCCCCACGCATTTGAAAAAAGGCCGATTCGGCAAGTGGCTGGAGGGCGCCCGGGATTGGGCTATTTCCAGGAGCAGGTACTGGGGCAACCCGATCCCCATATGGAAATGCGGAGGATGCGGCGAGATGGTCTGTCTCGGTTCCAGGGCAGAGTTGGAAGAGCTTTCGGGAAAGAAAGTGGAGGACCTTCACAAACATTTCATCGACGATATTACCTTTCCATGTTCCCTGTGCGGAGAGGAGATGAGGAGAATCCCCGAAGTTCTGGACTGCTGGTTTGAATCCGGCGCCATGCCTTATTCCCAGAGCCATTATCCTTTTGAGAATAAAGAGCATTTTGAAGCCCATTTTCCGGCCGATTTTATCGCCGAATCGCTTGATCAAACCAGGGGATGGTTCTATACCCTCGTGGTCCTGGGAGCGGCTCTCTTTGACAAACCTCCATTTATGAATGTGGTGGTAAGCGGCATGGTGCTCGATCAGGATGGCAAGAAGATGTCGAAATCGGTGCGAAACTATACAGATCCGGGCTATGTTATGAATAATTTCGGCGCCGATGCTCTCAGGCTGTTTCTCATCGACTCGGCCCTTCTCAAAGCCGAAGACCTGAAGTATTCAGATGACGGCGTGAAGGAGGAATTAAAAAACGTCATTATCCCCCTCTGGAACGCCTACAGCTTCTTTGTTACCTATGCGAATATCGACGGTATGACTCCTGAATCCGCACCGGACGATCCGGAGAATCCACTGGACAATTGGATCCTTTCCGAAGCGGAAAGGATGGTGGAGGAAATTACGGAGCAGATGGAACGGTACGAGATCCAAAAGGCGGTCGCCCCTTTTATTGGTTTCATAGACCTGCTCAACAACTGGTACATCCGCCGCTCCAGGCGTCGGTTCTGGCGTTCTGAAAACGACCCGGATAAGAAGCACGCCTACCAGACCTTATATTCTGTCTTGATTAAGACGGTTCTCGCGGCAGCGCCTTTTATCCCTTTTATCACCGAAGAGATATATCAGAACATTCACACCCCCGGCAGTCCCGACTCGGTTCATCTCTGTGATTATCCCGTGACCGATCCACGGCTCAGGGATCGCGATTTGGAGCAGAAGATGTCGGTTACAAGGAGAGCCGTCTCGATGGGCCGGGCACTGCGTTCCCTGCATGGCCTGAAAATCCGTCAGCCGCTTAAAGCCATCCACCTGGTTACAAAGGATCAATCCGAGCGACGGATTCTCATCGAAATGGAGGAGATCATCAGGGAGGAACTGAACATAAAAGAGGTGATTTATCGGGAAAACGAGGAGGAACTGGTACAGTATAAGGCACAGCCCAACTACCGAAAACTCGGAAAGATTCTGGGGAAAGGCATGAAAGAGGCGGCGGAGAAGATCGGTAGTCTCGGCACAGTGGAAATCCAGTCGATTATGGAAGGCGCCACCCTCTCTATGAATATCGGAAACCGGATTCTCGATCTGGCCGAAGAGGATCTGAATATAATTAGGGAGGAGAAGGAGAATCTTAAAGTGCTCAACGAAGGCTCTTTGACAGTTGCCATTGATTCCGGACTGACGGAAGAGCTGATCCAGGAAGGCACTGTCAGAGACATGGTTCGGTTTATCCAGAACCTGCGCAAGGAAAAGGGGCTTGAAGTTACCGATAGAATCTCACTATCCTTATACGGTACGGAATCTCTGAAGAGGGCAGTGGAGAAGTATGAGGAACATCTTACGTCGGAAACCCTTGCCGTTTCGTGGAAATGGATGAAGGAAAAGGATGCTGTCGAGGCAATCTGCGGGGAAGAGAGCTGCTTTATTTCCCTCAGCCGCAGTGCTTCCGTTTGAGGTAACCGATATGTGTGGTAACGATTCAAGTTGGACTCCGGTCTACAGGAGCATTGGGATCTCGCTCTCGATCCTGTTCTTTTTTTCGGCATGCGCCACTCTTCCCCCGCGCCGGACTCCTGCCGAAACTATTCAGTTCCTGCCGGCAGGCGGGATGCTCTACTTCTTTCTCGACCCTTCGACAGACTACCAGACTCTGTGGGAATCGATCCTGGAAAAAATCAGTCCGGCTGAAAACGGCCATGACCTTTCGCTTCTGCTTGAAAGAACGGAGAGTATCTACGGAACTGTCGGAACAGGAGAAGAAGGAAAGAGATACCTGTACACTGTCTTTACAGGCCGTTTCCCGTCCTCCCTTATCGGGTTGAACCTGGGAAAAGAAAACGACTGGACGAAAATGAAGGTTGCTCAAAGAGAGCGAAGAACGCCCCGATCGTACTGGGCATCGACGGAAACAGGCATGGAAATCTCTCTTCCGGAACGAGGCCTGATATTTGTCTCTAATGGAGATATCCTCTCTTTACTGAAGCTTTACGGCGGTGAATCAGGGCCTTCTGAACAGGCCCGGCTTTCCGCTCCGGTATTGCGAGACATGATGACCGCAGGTTTTTCGGCTTATTTCCCGGATTTCCAGAACGTTCTGATTAGCGATGTTATCGGTAAAAAATTACCTGTTCGCGATCTCCTGCTTGGGGTTTACAGAGAATCAGATGCCTATTTAATTCAGGCTGTATTTACCCTGAACAGCGAGGAATCGATGAGAGTATTTAACATGGCTCTTCGTTTGGCGCTGATCTATCTGTTAAAGGAGGCCGGAGTGGAAGGCGCCGTGCAAAAACTCGGTGCTCTGGAGATAGAGCAGGATGGATTGAAGCTTACAGTGAGAGGTCTCGCTTTTACCGGGGCTGAATTGGCCATATTCCTGGAGTATTTTTTAAAGACTGGAAGGTGAAGCATGGGAAAAGGATCGGGGTCCAGGGTATGTGTGGTGGATTATCAGGCGGGAAATTTGAGGAGCGTGGAGACTGCTCTCCTATACCTGGGCGCCGATTTCTTTGTCTCCTCCGATCCCGGCGAGTTGAACGAAGCGGAAAGGTTGATCTTTCCCGGAGTCGGGGAAGCCCGCGCAACCATGACCGTGCTTGAAAGAACCGGTCTTGGAGAGGCCCTTGTGTCCTTCTATCGCACAGGGAAGCCGATGCTGGGAATCTGCATCGGATGCCAGATTATCCTGGATGGATCTGAGGAGAGGAATACCGCCTGCCTCGGGCTTGTCAGGGGACGGGCTCTGCGTTTCCCTGAAAACCCCGAGTTGAAAGTGCCTCATATGGGCTGGAACCAGGTGCGAATCAAAAAGAAGCACCGTGTATTCGATGGTGTGCCTGATGCTTCCAGCTTTTACTTTGTGCATTCGTACTATCCCGAGCCGGAGGATAGAAGCGTTGAGCTGGCTCGAACGGATTACGGTTTTGCCTTTACCTCTGTCATCGGACAGGAAAACCTTGTCGCCGTTCAATTTCATCCTGAAAAATCCGGAAGAGTAGGATTGAAATTCCTCTCTAATGTCCTCGACTGGAAGCGCTGATAAGGAGAAATGGATGCTCGAGAAAAGAATCGTTGTCTGCCTGGATGTCAGGGACGGAATTACAACTAAAGGCGTAAGGTTCAAGAATAATCAGGATGTGGGCGATCCGGTACAGATGGCGGAATTCTATTACAATGAAGGCGTGGATGAGCTGGTTTTTTACGATATTACCGCTTCCGCCGAAAAGCGGAAGATCATGATAGACGTTGTACGAAGAGTTGCGGAGCGGATTTTCATTCCTTTTTCTGTCGGCGGGGGGATCGGGTCGACTCGGGATATGAGGGATGTGCTCCTGGCCGGGGCGGAAAAGATCAGCGTAAATTCCCAGGCTGTGAAGAATCCGGCCATTATAGAGGAAGGGGCTTCCCTCTTCGGGAGGCAGTGTATCGTTCTCGGAATGGATGCAGCCCGGGACGAATCGATGCCGTCGAAATACCGGGTGTTTATCGACGGAGACAGAACAAGAACGGAGAGAGATGCGCTTGCCTGGGCTAAAGAAGCGGAAAACCTCGGGGCCGGCGAGATCGTCCTGAACTCCATCGATGCGGACGGCACGAAAGCAGGATATGAGAAGGTCTTGACAAAGATGATATCCGAGGCCGTGGGCATTCCTGTCGTCGCTTCAGGAGGCGCCGGAACGCCTGAGCATCTTCTCGATGTTTTCGTAGAGGGAAAGGCTCATGCGGCACTCATAGCTTCCATGGTGCATTTCGGAAATTACTCCATTGCCGGCATAAAGAGCTACCTTGCGGAGCACGGCATTCCCGTCCGCATTGTGCAAAAAAATTAATGAGCCGCTTGCCCAGTTTGGCATAATTTACTATATTTCTAACAATTAGCTTCAAAGGAGCTGTCGATGCCCACCTATGATTACGAGTGCAAGACCTGTAACCGTGTATTCGAGGTGTTTCATAGCATAAAAGCGGCGCCCCTGTCCCGATGTCCCAAATGCGGTAATCCCGTCAAGAGACTAATAAGCGGGGGTATGGGAGTTATTTTCAAGGGCAGCGGTTTTTACACTACCGATTATAAGCGTTCTTCGAGCAACATGGGGACAGGGAAACCTGCTGACTCCGGCGCCGAAGAAAAAACCGAGGCCGTCGCTTCTGCCGGGAAATCCGGTGACAACGGTAACTCGGGTAACTCCGGCGGCGACAGCTCAAAAAAAGAAAGCAGCGGCAACGCTCAATCTTCCGGCAAGTCCTCCAATAAATCTTCCGACTGAGCCCCTTCTCTTTTTAGACATTTTCCCTATAT
>CBDUZM010000114.1:0-8201 GCA_965371685.1 uncultured Spirochaetaceae bacterium
GCTCTCTGGTGACAATAATTGTGAATTGTAGTATCTTAAAAGGGATATGTTGGATGATAACCAGGATAAACGTCAAAAAAAGATTAGCCGAATCGTTTCGCTGATTGTAGGTTTCGTCGTCTTTGTGGTCCTTAACCTATTCACGCCGCCGGAGAAGAGAGCAGTGACAACGTTTATATTCATTTCCGGAGCGGCATACGGCTTGACCCTTATTGCTTTTTCTCTCTTTAGGGCGGCAGTACAGAAAGGCTGGGCGGAAAAGCTGAAGGCGTATAGCCGTGTATATTATATAAGCAGAACGAAGCTCAGGTTGATCTGGACAGGAGCTATCTCTTTCTCCCTTCTCTCTGTTATTGGGGGAGTTATTTCCCGGAGCTCCGGACTCCGCTTTTTTTTAACCTACTTTATTCCAATCGTGTTAGTCGGATTGGTAGCCTCTATAAGCTCCGGCAAGGATGATGACAACTGATATCAGCCTTCCGTGGATTTTTTCAAAGACATTAACCATACTGGACAAATTAATTATTTTGGTGATATAATAACTATTGGAGATTATTACGGGAGTCCGGTAATGCCCTTTAGTTATGCAATTTCGTCTGTAAATAAGCTTGTTTATATTGAAATTAGAGATTCAACTGATTTGCCTGAGCTCGAGAAAGCAGCGGCTGAAATCCGTTCGGATCGGAAATTCAAAGCTGAATATGATGTTATTTTTGACGCAAGAGAAATGAAATATACTCCACTTGCCGGTGATGTCAAAGAAGTAGTAAAATTGGTACTTCAATCAAAAGATACAATAAAAAACAAAAAGATAGCTTTAGTCGTATCAGGAGATTTGTTATACGATATTGCCAAAATGGCGGTTCATTACATAACCCAAAAAATTGATATCTTGATCAAGGCATTTGATGATATGGATAAAGCAAATCAGTGGCTGAAATAAAGTGATAAACTCTCATTTCATTCCGTAGATTACCTTCAGACTGCGTTTCTCGCCTTCCAGATTACTGATGATGTTATCCGCCTCTTTCAATCTTTTTGCCATTACCATCAGCATACGTTCGGCAAATTTTGAATCACTTTGTATTTTCTGAAGCAGGCTTTCTCTTGTCAAAGAGAGGAGCTCGGTATCCTCCAGGGCTTCTACAGTGGCGGTTCGTGCTCCACCCAACAGGAGACACATTTCTCCGAAGAAGTCGTTTTTTTTCAACCTGGCCAGTTCGATTTTTTCCGCATTGATTGTTTTATATATTGTTACACTGCCCGTTGTTATTGCGTACATCTCTCTGCAGGGGGAATTTTCCGCAACAATAATCGTCCCTTTCTTTACCTTGAGCTTTTTCATAAGATCCTCCGCGTATTATATCCCTTATCCTTGTTACTTTATCATATTTTCGCTATAAAGTAATGAAATTCAATTTTTGGATCTTTGAGGAGCGTTAGAATATGGCAGCACTCTTAAGGCTGTTCCGGTTTTTAAAAAAATATTCAGGCTTTGTCTTCTTTTCTTTTTTTCTTCTCATGGTTTCTGTTGGTATGGATCTCGTTCAACCCAAGATGATCGAGTGGGCTGTGGATTTAGGCATACAGGAGGAAAATATCCGGTTTGTTGTCCTGGGCGGCCTTGGAATTCTTGCCGCAGCGCTGATAGGAAGCGGCTTCAACATGGCCAGCGGATATATGCTTATCCGGTCGGCTCAGGGAATGGGTTATGAGATAAGGAATACACTTTATCTGAAGATAATGTCCTTTTCCTTCGCCAATTTGGACAAATGGCGAACCGGCGAGCTGATGGTGAGAATGTATTCAGACGCCAATACAATCAGGATGTTTATAAGAATGGGTCTACTCATGATCGTACGGTCTGTCGTCATGATAGCAGGAAGCCTGGTTGCCATGTATGTTACGAACGCGCGTCTCGCTACGATATTGGCCATTTTCATGCCTTCTGTCCTGGTTCTTTTCTTTGTGATCGCTTCCATAATCAGGCCTATGTACACGAAGGTTAGGGAAAGACTCGATGAGCTTAACAACGCCCTGCAGGAAAACCTTGCCGGCGCAAAAGTTGTAAGAGCCTTCTCGAGGCAGCCTTATGAGGTGGAAAGATTCGGGGAAAAGAACAGCAGCTTTTATAAGGCTTCCGTCAAAGTCGGCTATACTATTGCCATGGTCTTTCCTCTTCTCATGTTTATCGGAAATATAGCTCTGCTCGTTACTCTCTGGGTGGGTGGAACCGGCGTTATTGAGAATTTCCTGAGGCCGGTTTCAGGAGGCTTAACCCTGGGGCAGCTTCTTGCCTTTAACAACTACGCCATGATGGCCATGTTCCCCATCTTCATGCTGGGAATGGTAATCAGCTTTATCTCCAGGGCATCCGCCTCGGCGATCCGGATTGAGGAGCTTCTTGATGAAAAATCGGCCGTCGAAGAAAAAGAGGACGCCCTCGTTCTTGACAGGCTCGAGGGCAAGATTGAGTTTCAGGATGTTTCTTTCAACTACGGTGAAGGCGAAAATGCGGTTCAGAATATCAGCCTGGTTATCAATCCCGGTGAAAAGATCGGTATACTTGGGACTACCGGCGCCGGTAAATCGAGCCTGGTCAGCCTGATTCCTCGGTTATACGATCCCCAGAAGGGAAACGTCCTGGTAGACAATCAAAATATCCGGGAAATCGCTTTTTCATCGCTGCGCACAAGGATCGCCATGGTCCTGCAGGAAACAGTCCTGTTCTCCGGCACCATCGAGGAGAATGTAAGGTTCGGGAAGCCTGAAGCGGAATCATCGGAGCTTGATAACGCAGCAGGTATTGCCTGTGCAAAGGAATTCATTATGGAGAAAGACGGTCAGTGGGAGGAGCATGTCGGAGAGAGGGGAATGGGGCTGTCTGGCGGCCAGAGACAGAGGATAGCCATTGCCCGCGCTGTTTTGGCCGATCCGGATATTCTTATCCTCGATGACGCGACTTCTTCGGTGGACCTCGAGACCGAGAGACAGCTTATCGCCAATCTCTACCGTGAATTCAAAGATAAGACCGCCATTATAATCAGCCAGAAGATCAATTCCGTCCAAAATGCCGATAGAATCATCATTATGGAGGAAGGAAAAATTTCAGGTATGGGCACTCATGAAGAGCTGTTGGAAAGCCACGATGTTTATAAAGAGATATACGAGACCCAGAGCGCACAGGTTCTGGTGTAAAGGAATAGAAATATGAAACCGAGTCGGGGAGGAGAAAAAAAGCCGCCTTTGCCGGGAGGACAGCCGGGACAGATGGGAGGAAAACAGCCGCAGGGGCCCGGAATGAGGAGGGGTCATGGACCCGGCTCTGTCACAATCGAATCCCCACGGAACTTCAAGAGAGCCCTGGTACGCCTTATCCGGTACTTTGGCGGCCATATTGTCTTTCTCGTAATGGCCGCGGTCCTGATAATTGGAAACGTTGTGTTCAATTCCATAGCCCCGGCTATAATTGGAAATGCCGTCAACAACTACATCGAGCGCGACCCGAATGTCGCTCTTTTTGCCCACCAGATGGTTATTCTCCTGGGTATCTACATAGGAGCATGGCTTGCCCAGGGATTGAGCGGTATCCTTATTACACGCATTGCCAACAGAGTTATCTTTCGGTTGAGAAACGAGACTTTCGCCCATATCCAGAAGCTTTCCATGTCGTACTTCGACAAGCGCGGAATAGGCGATATCATTTCCCGGCTTACCAACGATATAGAGATGATATACAACGCGATGACACAGGTTATCGGTAATCTTGTGGGCGGATTTTTCTCCATCGTAGGCGTATTGATCGCCATGTTCGTACTGAATTTGCAGCTGTCCCTCCTTGTTCTCGGTACAGTTCCCATAATGGTGATTCTCACTGCAATTATAGGCACTAAGGTGAGAGCCGCCTTCAGAAAAAACCAGGCCCAGGTCGGTCTTCTGAATGCCAATATTCAAGAGTCGGTGAGCGCAGTAAGGGTGATTCAAACATTTAACAGGCAGAGGGAAGAGCACAGGAAATTCGATGCTATCAACGATGGAGCTCGAAAGATAGGAAGTAAGGCGGAATTCACCTCCTATACTTTAATGCCGATCATGACATTCATGACCAGCCTGACTCTTGCCCTTATAGTAGGAGTAGGAGGAACCCTCGTTCTGACCCGGGGCGGTATGTTTTCCATCGGTCTTCTGACGGCCTTTATCCTCTATGCGAGGAGATTTTTCATGCCTCTCAGGCAGATAACCAGTGTATATAACGTGCTGCAATCCGCATTGGCGGGCGTAGAGAGGGTTTTCGATATATTGGAGACTCGTCCCGATATTGAGAACAGAGAGGATGCCGTCGTATTGGATGATATACATGGCGAGGTGGAGTTCAGGGATGTGAATTTTGCGTATGTAGAGGATAAGCCGGTCCTCGAAAATATCAGCCTGAAGGCGGAGAAAGGGCAGGTCGTGGCTATTGTAGGCCCTACAGGAGCGGGTAAAACAACGATAGTGAATCTGCTGTCACGTTTCTATGACGTAGCTGGCGGAAAAATAATGGTGGATGGTAACGATATCCGGGACCTGAATGTGGATTCACTCAGAATGAAGATGGGCGTGGTGCTCCAGGAGCCGTTCTTTTTTGCCATGTCCATAAGGGAAAACCTTTTATACGGGAATCCGAATGCTTCTGAAAAGCAGATGATCGAAGCGGCGAAGCTGGCTAACGCCGACCATTTTATCAGAAGGCTGCCTCAGGGTTACGACACGGTGCTGTCCGAGAGGGGGATGAACCTGTCTCAGGGTGAAAGGCAGCTCCTCGGCATTGCCAGGGCCATTCTGGCAGACCCGAAAATACTAATTCTCGACGAGGCTACCTCGAATATCGACAGCCTTACCGAGATTCACATTCAGAAAGGTCTGCTGAGACTCATGAAAGACCGAACCAGCTTTATTATAGCTCACAGGCTCTCTACAATTAAAAATGCTGATAAAGTGCTGGTAGTGCACGATAAGAGGATTGTTGAGGAAGGAACGCATCAGGAGCTTATGGATAAGGGCGGCTTCTATTCGAGATTGTACAGAATGCAGCGCACAAAGGTGGAGATAACGGAGGACATGGAAATTTAGAATTCCTGAGTCCTGTACTCCCGGATGAAGCCTGTTATAATATCATAAGTCTCTTTGGAGAAGCTCTTACCGACAACCAGCCGGAATCCGGCATCCGTCATGTCTCTCCAGGCTGCTTCCGCTTCTTCGGTAACCCGGTTGATGACAAGACCGTACTTCTGCATAACGGCAACGGCCTCTTCGTTCAGCTTTTCTGTGTCCTGAAAGAGACGCTGTTCGGCTTTCCGTATTGCCTCTATGAGGGCCGGCTTCAGATCGTCGGATATACGCCGCCAGACATCCCTGTCGATAATGATTGCCGCTAATACGGGTGTGATTCTCAGGGAGCACATATGGTTGGCAAATCCGAACCACTGGAATGCGGCGGCTACCATTGGGGGAGCATAGAAGGCATCGACCATTCCACTCTGCAGGCCCAGCATATAGTCAGTCAACGATAGAGGCACGGCATTGAATCCAAGCTCCTGCCAGGCATGAAGGATCTCAGGATCCCCATCCGGCACCGCCAGGGTCTGTTTTTTCAGGTCTTCCGGGAAAATGACAGGTTTTTTGGAAAAGAAATGAACCCATCCGGCTTTTATCCAGCTGAGAACTGTGAAACCCGCTTTCTCTGCCGGGGAGTTGAAGAGAGGCAGAGTTTTTTCCAGGACGAAATCGTATTCATCCTCATCCCGTATCAGAAAAGGTACGTTCAGGGCCAGCACTTCCTTCGTTATCCGGTTCAGTCCCAGCTCTGTAATGGCAGCGGCTTGCAGCTGACCCAAACGTATCTTCCGGATCAGGTCTGTTTCATCTCCCGCAATACCTCCCATGTATGCTTTCAGCATGATCTCACCGTCCGAGATCGTTGTCCACTCCGCAGCGAGTGATTTTAGGGCATTATCCCACGGCGAGTCTGCCGGCGCTACACTGCCGATTTTTATAGTGAGAGCGGTAAGGGGAAGGGCGATTATAAGGAAGAAAACGCCGGCTCTGAAGATTTTCATGGGAGCATGATGCCAGTTATTCTCGTACTTTTCAAGAGCAAAGCAAAGCTGCAGGCTGCTGCGGGCTCATTCGGCTTTTATTATTTGACCTCTATCTGGATCACACCGTCCCATTGGGATGGCGGAGGCGAGTCAATGTAACGCATGCAGCGCCGGAGGAGGATTTTCGAAGGCCTGTCATAGGGGAGCCCATTCAGTATGTTTTGGAAACACACAGCGGCTTTCCTGAATTCCCTTGCATAATAATGGTCCAGTGCTTTCTCGTGCAGATCCCACGCCTTTTCAACTTCCGGTTCGAGTTTCTTCCGGACCGTATAAATTCCGACCGATTTTGATTTCCCCTTAACGACGACCCTGTCCACCATGCGGGCTTTAACCTCGTTGGCAACATAGCGGTATGTGGATTCTGAAATCAGCAGATCTTCACTGTAAACTTTTGTGAGACTCTCAAGCCGGGAAGCGAGGTCAACCATATTACCGACAACGGTGTAATCCATTTTTTTTTCAGAGCCGATATTGCCTACTATGACAGGTCCGTAGTTAATACCGATACCAATATGAAATTCGGGCTTTTCTCTCTTCAGCTGCCACCGGTTGAAATCGCGAAGGGCGTCGAACATCTCGAGCGCCGAATGAACCGCCCGGCCGGCATCGTCCCCGTGGCTTGTCGGAACGCCGTAGACAGCCATGATGGAGTCGCCTATGTACTTATCTACAATCCCTCTATGAGCGGCTATGATGTCCACCATTATGCTGAAGTAGGCGTTCAAGGATTCCACTACTTCGTGTGGATTCATGGATTCAGAGATAGTTGTGAAGCTGCGAATGTCTGAGAAAAGAACCGCCACGACACGTTTTTTTCCTATGAGCATGGAATCGGGATCGTTAAAAAACTCATCGATGACGTCTTCCGGAACGTATCTTTGAAAAATCGACCTGATTTTCTGCTCTTTTGTACGCGCAACAGCGGCTTTGAGCGCATAACCCTTGATTTGATTATACGCTTTCCCGAGTTCCGAAACCATAAGGTTGAAAGTATGGGCGAGTTCACCGGTTTCATCTCTGTAGAGGATAGGCACTTTCCTGCTGAAGTCACTTTTGGTGATGGTCTCGCGCATCGCTTCTACCACGTTCCGCATAGGCCGGGTAAGATAGGAGGCAAAAACAAGTAGAAAAACAATGACTAAAACAAGGACTGAGATGCTGATTATTCCCGTATACCGGTAAATCTGATTGATCGGCTGATAGAAGGTATCGTGTCTTTCCGAAACAAGGAAATACCACTGAAAGGGCTCAAATCTAAAAGAAGCAGCGACTCTGGGCACACCGTTAATCTCAATTTCCAGCCATTCCCGGCTTCCGGAAGAGGCTTTTTGCGTTATAATCTCTTTTTCTATTTTGGTAATAATCAGGTCGCCGGTTGTAAGGGCCGTTTCTCCGCTTTCATCCAGGGCGATTATCAGCTCTGTTTCTCGATGCACAATGCTCCTCGCAAAGGATTCCACTGCTGCTTTGGCGCTCTCCACGAACTCAGGATTCGACGCGAGCCTGCTGTCAACAAGAAAGGACCACTGGCTCTCCGCGTATTTTTCCAGTTCCTCGGCTTTAAAGCGTAGGAATTCTGTGGCTACACGGGTTATTCCGTTCCTGGCGGACAAAGAGGAAGCGATTCCCAGGAAGATAAGAGGAGTTAGGATAAGAGGCAGTACGGTAAGCACTAATTTGGTGCGTATATTCATTACTCATCAATGTATATCGGCGCGCTCCACAGCTTCGAAAGCGGTAAAAATGCAGAGGCTCTGGTATCAATATTGAACTCCGTACGGTCGATAGAGGAAGATAGAGACTCATCTTTCGTAACTCGGATAGTTATTTTGAGTGGTTTATATCAGAAAGCGCTGGCAATAAAGAGTAAATTCCACGACTTGAGACTGATTCGTCCGGATGAGGTGGGCGAAGATGAGGGTATCTCATCTGAGGACAGGGAAAAGATACTCTCAGAGATCAACACTGTTATAACCGGCAGCCGGATTAAAATCCAGCCTGAGACTTTTCACTATACTCCTGAAAAAAGGGGCGCTTTGCTGCCCGTCCTGATCAATG
>CBDUZM010000115.1:0-8115 GCA_965371685.1 uncultured Spirochaetaceae bacterium
TGGCGAAGCGGGGGAAACCCATACTAATCAGCGATGTGGAAAGGAGCAAACTGAGCAAGTCAAATGTTATAATCGCCAGGTTTAAACCCTTTTCCTTCTGTATGAGCCCGCTAAAGGCGGGTAAGGAAATTATCGGTGTGTTGGGAGCTGATAGAACGACCCACCGGCAGCAGATTTCCCAGAAAGACCTTGATTATCTTTCCGTTTTTGCCAATAACATTGCCGTTTCCATATTAAGAGCCCAACTCGTTGAGGAGATAAAATCCAGCTATTTAAGCTCGGTAAAAGCGCTGGCCCTGGCACTTGAAGAAAAGGATCCCTACACACGGGGTCATTCCGAACGGGTGGCAGACATCTCCGTCAAGATAGCGGAAGAACTAGGTTTGAGCTCGCAAGAGAAAGAATACATTAAAACAGGCGCCATGCTTCACGATATCGGTAAAATCGGAATACCCGAATCGATTGTAAGAAGCCCCAAAGCCCTGACAAAGGCGGAATTCAACATCATCAAGACCCATACAACACGAGGGGTGGAAATACTCGGACCCATCGATTATTTTAAAAATCACCTTCATCTCATCCGTAACCATCACGAGCACTATGACGGAAGGGGATATCCGGACAGACTGAAGGGAGAGGAAATACCCATCGGCGCTCAAATTATTGCCGTAGCAGACTCCTTCGATGCCATGACCTCTTCCAGACCATACCGGAAGGGCCTTCCTCCAAGGCAGGCAAAAAAGGAAATCACCGTAAATACAGGCAGCCAGTTTTCTCCCAAAGTAGGCCAGGCTTTCGAAATAATTTTTGAAAAAGGGCTCGTTGTTTAAAATATCCCCTTCTTCTCCAAGTTTACGATAAATACCAATATATACAGTAGCAAAAAAACCTCAAAATAATCAAAATTCTACTTGTCACATCTTCTTTCCTGATGCACAATCACTTGGTAAAAAATAAAATTGGAGGCCCATCAAATGAAAATCAACCTATCACAATTTTTACAAATTAAGCTGAATGTTTTAACTTTCAAATTCCTTCCTCCGGCAGTCTCGCTTCTTTACATGCGGCTACTGGGAACTGTCTATTTTCTTTTCAAGCGCAGGGAAAAGCATTTAATCGAACGGAACATCCGGGATATGCTGGGTGACCGCTGCCGGAAGGAATTAAACCGCCTGACTCGTGATACGTTTAATGGAATTTTCAAACACTACTTTGAGAAGATCTTCGCTGCTTTCAAACCCTTAAACTATGTGAAAAGATATGTCGAACAAAACTTCAATATCGAGGGAATAGAGGTTGTCGACAAGGCACTTTCCAGGGGACAGGGTGCTCTCCTGGTCACAGCCCACTGGGGTGCAGTAGAGTTTATACCATGGGTACTTGCTTTAAAAGGTTATCCCGTGAGCATCATTCTGGAATGTACTACAGAGACGCTCATGGACGCTCTCAACGAAAAAATCAGCCATGTAGATGCTGAGCTTATTTCCTCCAAAGGGGAAGGGAATATCCTCCTTAATGCTCTCCAGAGCCTAAAGAAAAATAGACTCCTTATGACCGAATGCGATGAGGTTGATAAGTGGCATAAAAGGGAAAAGCATACTATTAAGCTTTTCGGAAAAGACTTATATTTCGACAATACGCTCGATATTATAGCAAAAAGGGCAAGGACTCCTGTAATTGCCGCGTTCCTTGAAAGAACCGGGAAACACTCCTATACCCTTCACTTCGAGGACGTGTCCGTGGAGAAGGAAAGTAAAAACATCGCTCGAGACACCCTCTCACTCTGGGAGAAATACGTGATTAAGAAACCGGATCAATGGTACCAGTGGAAAAAGTGGGCCGATATGAAGGTAGCTTCTTGACATTCCATGTTGTTACATGCTATCTCAGTTCCCTGATAATGAGGAGATAAACATGCTCAAGATAGGAATTATCGGCGCCGGCAAGATAGCATATGAGCACGCGGAAAAAATACAGGAACACCCCCGCGCTGAATTGGCGGCCGTTGCTGAAATAAATGAGAATAGAAGGGACGAATTCAAACGTTTCTTCAACCTGCCCAGAGCCTATGCCGATGCCAGGGAGTTGATCGAGAATGATGAGATCGACGGGGTGACCATTGCCCTGCCGAATGTCTACCATGCGGCTACCGCTATTGCCTCTCTCGATGCCGGCAAGCATGTCCTGCTGGAAAAACCCATGGCAATGAACTACGCCGAGGCCGAAGCAATTGCCGGGTCGGCGAAGAAAAACAAGAAAATACTCATGCTCGGTATGAACCAGAGGTTTGTAGAGGAATCTCAAACCATAAAGATCCTGATCGGGAGGGGTGAGCTGGGAGACATTTACCATGCCAAGGCATTCTGGTTCAGAAGGAACGGCATACCCAAATTCGGCACATGGTTCTGCCACAAGAAAATAGCCGGCGGAGGCGCCCTTTTGGACCTAGGCGTTCATCTTCTCGACCTGTGTCTCTTTCTCATGGACAATTTCGAACCGGTTTCCGTTACCGGAGCTACGTACACCCGGTTTGGTAACAGAGGTTTGGGCGACGGAGGTTGGGGAATGTCCGATCCGGAGAAAGGCGCCTTCGATGTGGACGATTTCGCCACCGCTCTGATCAAGTTCAGGAACGGAGCTACCGTTAGCATGGATGTATCCTGGGCAATTCATCAAAGGGAACGCAGACAGCACAATGTTCAGCTTTTCGGAACTGCCGGCGGCGCAGGGGTTTTTCCTGCGGAGATCTACCGAAACGCCCGGGAAGAAGGCGAGTACGAGGTTGTGCTCCCCCAGGATGTAGCGATTCCCTATCCCCATTGCTCCCGTTTTCATAACTGGATTGACAGCATACTCGGGGAGGACAAGCCCGTTGTCACTATGGAAGAGGCCTTAACCGTTCAGAAGATACTGGACGCCATCTATACCTCTTGTCAGACTGGAAAAGAGGTGAAGATAGAATAGCAGGCGATTCATCTCGCTGTGTTGGTTGACATTTTGATTTCAAACGGTGTTAGATAAGTCATTCTACGAGGAGAAAGGATTATGGCTAAAATAAATTTCGGCGGAGTTGAAGAAAATATTATCATGCGGGAGGAATTCAACCTCGAAAAAGCCCGAGATACCTTAAAGGACGAGGTTATTGTCGTGCTGGGGTACGGGATCCAGGGTCCCGCCCAGGCATTGAACATGAAAGATAACGGTTTTCAGGTGATTATCGGTCAATCTCCCGATTTCAAAAACGATTGGGAGAGAGCCCTTAAAGACGGATGGGAACCGAACAAAAACCTCTTCCCCCTTGAGGAAGCTGCGGAAAAAGGCACGATCCTTCAGTACCTCATTTCCGATGCCGGTCAGAAAATCGTCTGGCCCAGGATCAAGCCCCACCTCAAGGAAGGAGACGCCCTCTATTTTTCCCACGGTTTTTCAATAGTTTATCAAAAACAGACCGGAGTCGTTCCTCCGGAAAACATCGACGTAATATTGGTTGCGCCGAAGGGTTCCGGCGCCAGCGTTCGTAAGAACTTCCTCCAGGGAAGCGGTATCAATTCCAGTTACGCGGTGTTTCAGGATTTCACGGGGCACGCCATGGAAAGGACACTGGCAATCGGTATTGCCATCGGGTCCGGCTATCTCTTTCCAACAACGTTTAAGGATGAGGTTTACAGCGACCTTACAGGGGAAAGAGGAATACTGATGGGCGCCCTGGCAGGCGTAATGGAAGCCCAGTACAACGTGCTGCGCGAAAACGGGCACTCTCCCAGCGAGGCTTTTAACGAAACGGTGGAGGAGCTGACTCAGAGCCTGATCCGCCTGGTAGGAGAAAACGGAATGGATTGGATGTACGCCAACTGCAGCGCCACAGCCCAGAGAGGCGCTCTCGACTGGCGGCACAGGTTCAGGAAAGCGGTTACTCCTGTTTTCAAGAAACTGTACAGGAGTGTCGTATCCGGTAAAGAGACTCAAATCGTTCTGGATTCAAACAGCGCCCCGGATTATCAGGAAAAATTGGGCGAAGAGCTGAGGGAGATAAGGGAGTCTGAAATGTGGAGCGCGGGTGCAGCCGTTCGCTCCCTTCGCCCGGAAAACTGGAAGAAATAAACCTTTTCAGAGATTAATCAGCGTCACCAGGAACGTGGTAAGCTGGGGTATGTAGGTAATCAGGAGAACCGTTACAAGCAGGGCCAGCAGGAAGGGCAGGATGTGGCGGTAAATACGGGACAGGGGCTCGTTGAATCGATAAGAGGCGAGGAAAAGGTTCATGCCTACCGGAGGCGTAAGGTAACCGAGCTCCAGATTGGCCAGAAAAATAATCCCTAAATGAACCTCGTTGATCCCGTAAGCTCTTCCCAAAGGAATAATCAGAGGAGCTACCACGGTAATTGCCGAGAAGATATCCATAAAGCAGCCGGTGACCAACAGGGCCAGGTTGAGGAGAATCAGGAAAACATATTTGGAATGTATAACGCTCTGAAACCATTCTGTGAGCCTGGTAGGTATTTCAGCGTCCACTATATAATAGGACAGACCTTTTGCATTGGCCAGTATTATAAACACCCCGCCTATAATGGGTATGCACTTGAGAAAAACTTTCGGCAGATCCTTCAGCGCTATATCCTTATGCACAAAAACTGCGATCACTATGACATAGATCACCGATAGAGCGGCGGTCTCCACCAGAGTAGTGAAACCGAAAACAAGATAGCTGATTAGAATGATAACGGGCAGCAGAATATCCCATATAGAACTTTTAAGAACCGGTAATACCTCAGAAGGCTTAAAGCGCACCCTTGCAGTTTTGTTGCGCATGGCGCTGCGGATTCCGAAAATTGAGAGTGTGATAACCATGAGAACACCGGGCAGAAATCCGCCCACGAACATATCCTTAATGCTGATCTGAGCTATCACGCCGTACATTATTATGGGTAAGCTGGGAAAGAAAAGGAGTCCAATGCTTCCGGAGCTTGTCAGCAGGCCGATGCTGAATTCCTTCTTATAGCCATTCTGAACGAGCACGAAGGACAGGAGGGCGCCCAGTGCCAGTATTGTTACTCCCGATCCGCCGGTAAAGGTGGTAAAAAAAGCGCAGACGGCAACGCTCATCACGGCAAGGCCTCCCGGAAACCATCCGAAGAAAGCCCGGAAAAGCTTTACCAGCCTCTCCCCCGCCTTGCTTTCAGAGAGGATAAAACCGGTTAATGTAAAGAGTGGGATCGCCGGGATCACGGATCCGGTCAGCATGGTATATGCTTCATTGGGAACAACTTCGAGAGCGCCGCCCGAGCGGAAGAAAAGAATGAGTGCGGTTCCGCCCAATATTATGAATATGGGTGTTCCCGCCAGAGCGGAGAGCAGAAGAAGGATCAGGATGGGCAGGGAAAGAATCCCGAACACAGCAGAGATTGCATCACCCAGACTGAAATCCAACGTATCAATAAAACCCATAAGACCTTGAGGCAGTTCCGAACCGGACAGGCCGTAAAGCTGTTCCATCAGTGTGCGAAAGGAGGCAACGAGTGGATACCACCCAAAGCAGATACCCAATGCGATCCCCGCCCCTGCTGTAATCCAGCGTTTCATTCCCCGGGGTACATCCATGACAAATCGAACCGATATGATGAGAAAACCGGCGGGCATGATCAGTACAGCCAGGGTGATTGGAATGAAACCCAGCTTCTGCCCTTCACCAAAACTTCTCAAGGCAAAGGAGAGAGAAGCAAGAAAAAGGGTGAAGGTTACTACAACCGACAGGAGTTTGGTAAAGCTGACAACCCAATCTCTGGCGGGCGCCCGGAGCAGGTCGACGCCCACAGAGAGGGAGAGATGCTTCTTCTCCCGCGACGTAATTATTCCGAATGTAAAACATATCCAGATCACCAGATGCTGGATATAACCTGTAACGTGAGGTATGCCTGTTCTAAAAATACCCCGGGCTGCTGCTTCTAAGAGAGGGAGAAGAGCGGTAAGAGAGAGTACCGCGACAGCGATAAAATTTTCGATGCGGTGTCGGAAACGTGTGCTGCGGGCTGTGTTTTCCTTATCTGCCATGTTCCTTTCTGAAGTCTTCCACAATCTGTTTCGCTTCTTCGTAGTACTTTATATCAAATTTACTGCCTATTAAATCCATCAGTCCCTCGGCAATCGTATCTTCCCATAATTCTTTTGCCTTATTTGTCGTTTCGTTGATTATCAATCCGTATTTCTGCATGGTTGATATGGCCAAGTAGTTGGCCTCTTCTGTCACCGCTCTAATCTGGCTTGAAATTTTCATCGCAGATTCTTCCAGGCGGGGTTGAAGATCTTTAGGAATACGGTTCCATGTTCTGGTAGACACAACAACACCCCCGATAAAAGGAGCAAACTTAAAACTCGACATGTTTTTTGCAAAACCGAACCATTGATTGGAAGCGGCGACGAGAGGACTCGTGAAGAAAGCATCGATGCCACCGCTTTGAAGCTGCACCATCATGTCTGAAGTGGGCAGGACAAATACTTGAAAGTCCATCTTTTTCCAGGCATTTGCCTCCTCTTCATTTCCCGCCATGACCCACATTCTTTGTCTCTTCAGATCCTCAGGATGGTCGACCGGATAACGGGAATAAAGATAAGACCAGCCAAGCATCTCCCAGAACAGGAGCTTGAAGCCCCTCCTTTCCAGCTCCCCGGCGAAGGTAGGCCCCATTTTCTCAATCAACCGAATGAGCTCCTCTTCATTTTCAGTCAGAAAAGGAATCTGCATGGCAAGAACTCCGCCGAATATCTGAGACAAACCCGGGCCGGTAAGAGCCGCAGCGTGAAGCTGGCCCAGCCGCATCTTTCGGATCATATCGTCCTCGCCGCCGGCAATACCACCCGAATAGATTTTAAGAATGACTTTCTTATTCGAAATTTCAGCCCAATCAATGCTGAGCTTTTTAAGCTGCTCCTCCCATGGAGAACCGGGCGGAACCAGGCTTGCCAGCTTGATTGTCAATGGGGGCAATGCGGAAAGCATTGAAGCGGCGGCCATGAAAACAAGGCTTAACAGAACTACTTTTAAGCGTTTCATTCTTCCTCCAGGGTAAGAAAAAAGTCATCGGCATGTTCCAAAAGCCAGCTCGCCTTCCGTTGTGAAAGGATGTTCTGAAGGCGGAACTTTGGTTCCGCGTCCACATCTATCTCAAGAGCCTTATTAAGGAGATCTTTGAATTCGGCGTAATCCTGCTCCGGAACTGCCGCGGCTGTAGCCAAAGCCACATAGGGACCGGCTTTCGCACCTCCGGAAAGCTCCACTGCCCTCTGGAAGTGGAATCGAGCCTTCTCCCGACCTCCTCCCATCTCTTCCGGAAGGGCGCCGTAATAAGAGATATATATTTCGTGCAGACCGCCATTGTCGTAATCCGGGTTCGCCTCATAGACACGATCGAGAAGGGCGACAGCCCGCGGCAGAGTCACGAGTAATTCCATGTCGAAACTGTCAGCCGAAAAAGCCCCCAGCCATGCTGTTCCGACCCAGTAGAGGTAGGGGAAGTCTTCCCCACCGGTTTGCGCGACAGCCTCTTCCCAGTTTTCTGATTCCATAGTTTCGATAAAACCGGGATGCCTGATATTCAGCGCTTTCAGAATATAACCACGGCTTCTGAAAAATAACTTTTTCGCTCTCGCCTTCATCCGAAGCGCTTCTTCAAAGGCTTCATCCGGCAGCATTTCCGCCGGAGTAAGCACATAAGCGTAGGCATAGAGAATGAAGGCTTGACCTGTTGTCAGGAGCAATTCTGTATTCTCCGGATCCTGTTCCAGGAGAATCTCGTAAATTTTCAAGGCAAAGGGAAGAGCCTCGCCCAGCAATTCAGGATCCTCTTCACCTGTGAAGGCCAGGCTTTCCCCGCCGGAAGCCAGCATGCCCGAAATCTTTCTCAAGGCGAATTTCTCGATAGAACATGCCCCGAGAAGGACACATACCGCAAAAAGAACTATTACCGTGCGAATAACTTTTAGCATACCTCAATCCCGATCGAATTTGTCTATGATTATGCTGTTAATCGACTGAAAATTCAAGCGATCAAAAAAATTCTTGATACTCAGGAAGAATCACCGCATGATTGGTATCGGCTATGCTCACGCCCCCCTCGCGCG
>CBDUZM010000116.1:0-8111 GCA_965371685.1 uncultured Spirochaetaceae bacterium
TCCAGATTGCTCTTCCTTACATCAGGAAACCTAACAACACGGGTAACGCTGCTCCCCTCCGAAACAGGAACTTCTTCGCCATTCAACAGCTTATACTTCTCCACTCCATATCTATCCTTGTTGTCCGCCAGGAAGAGAACCTGGATACGGATATATTCATCCAGGAAGAGAACCTGGATACGGGTATATTCAGCCAGATATTTCCCAATGATATCGTCGCCCAGGTTCGCGATTTCGAAAGCCGATTCCGAAAAGACTTGATCTACGCTCTGTAAACGATCCCCATAGTTTTTCCACTCCGAATTGAAGCTCAATATTTGCCCTGTGTAAAGGTCCATCGTTTCCTTTATAGATGCAAGTATATCCGTTGCAGGCGTTTCCCGGATCGATTTTAAATTTCTGAGAAAAGCATGGAAACCGGCGAGGCTTTCGTAACCCCGAGTCTCTCTGTATTTTGCCTGGACGCGTATAAATTCCGCCAGAACCGATGTAGACAGAGGGATATCCTCCCAATCCAATTCATAGTTATCGTCCAGGTTGGAACCGGTGTCTCTTTGATAGATGACATTCATCAGGGCTTTAAAGTATGAACGGGCAGTCTGCATTGAAGCTTCAACTGCATCGTAGTTCCCTGAAGAATAACTATCCTTTCCCTGATAGTAATTCTCCTCGCTTTTAGCTTCGATATCGCGTACAGCCTTCTCGTACAATTCCTCGGAAAAGAGGCTTAGAGTATAGAGGATACCTTCCTTACCGTCCTTTCTAATTCTTCCACGGAGTACCTTCTCCGTAAAATGGAGAAAGTATTCCTCTTTTTCCTCCTGCTGGTTGATTAGCCGGAAGGTCTCTTTGAAAGTATCGGCTGCTTCAGCTGTATCCTCCCGAATCGTCTCAAGCCGGTCAAGTTGATCGAGCAGTACGACGGTATTCGTCAATAACTTATCCATATCT
Organism: uncultured Spirochaetaceae bacterium; assembly: GCA_965371685.1. Classification (GTDB taxonomy): domain Bacteria; phylum Spirochaetota; class Spirochaetia; order SZUA-6; family CAZLRN01; genus CBDUZM01. Next base: position 952 of record CBDUZM010000116.1, read on the forward strand.
TCCGCTGTAAGATCGGCTTCCAGAACCGAGAGAGCATTCCGCAGTTCTTCTTCCAGCGAGTCGAAACTCTCAGCCCACGTCAATACCCGGGTCAGTGCCTTATTAACAGCATCCTTGATAATGTTCCCATAGTCTTCTTTTTCGAATTCCTCCCTGGATATCTCGAATGCCGGAAGATAGGTCTTTACAGCACCGGCGTAATCATAAACCAGGAGCTTTTCCAGAGCAGCATCCATTATTTCATCGAAATATCTGAATTTCGTTACATTCCCGGCGCCAAGACGAAGCATATCCAGCATTTTCCGGGTTTCTTCGTTTGGGTAGGGATTCAGAACCATCAGCTCATCCAGAATTCCAAGGGCTTTGTCCTCATCCCGCTCCTCGTAGAGAGCAGTTTCCAGCTCCTCGAATTTAAGGTTGATCTGTATTTCCACCTCCCTTATCTTTTCCATTATCTCTTCAACGGCATCAAACTTTTCACGGTCTGTTCTGATTATTTCGGCAAGGACCTTTCGGGTTTCGTCGTATTTTTTTTCCTCAAATAGAGCATGGGCTTCAGCGAGCAGATCTCTCTCATCCTTCTTGCCCGAGGGGAACACAAGCACCGCCACCAGCAAAAAGAGAACAACAGAGATGAATCGAGCTAAATCAGTCCGGGCAGTCATGCCCCTTATCGATTTTCCCAGGAATAATCCTCCAAAGAGGGATATAAGCCGCAGGTTGATTCTCACTATACAGCTCTGTGAGCGGCAGCATAAATTCCTCTTACCTATAATTTATCATTATTATCGGCAAAAATAAGGGATTAAGCATTTCGATATAATATTTCGATCATTAACATAGATAGATGGAGGCAAAAGTAGTATACTTTTTATTGAAATGAGAAGAATTTTTCTCACATTAGTTCTTATTCTCTTTGTCACAGCTTTTTCCTGGGCTGATTATGCTGATTTTTATTACAATGTCCAGGATTTATTAAGCGGTTTCGCAGATCCCAATACCGGATTGACCATTTTCCCCACCCTCCTTATTCCTCTTGGAGGCAAGCTTGAAGGGATGGGTACGGCCTTCACCGCAATTGCCAACGATACAGGATTTCTTGAGGCCAATCCTGCCGGAAGCGCGATCCTGGCGTACAGCGAGCTGTCATTCCTGCACCACAATTGGATCGCCGACTCCCGGATTGAGGGGGTTATCTATACGATACGCATGAACCATCTCGGAATCGGAGCAGGTGGTAAATTCCTCTATGTGCCCTTTACAGGATACAATGAATACGGAGAACGCTCTTCCAGAGGAGTGATTTCTGAGACAATCGCAACATTCAACATATCCTACAATCTTTTCTCCAGCTACAAATTCTACGGGCTGGCTCTCGGCAGCAATGTCAAGGTTGCTTATCGTAATATTCCCTCGTCCATCTATCCGGGTCAGTCGGCCATTACCGCCATGGTCGATTTCGGTATGCTGACCCGCTTCAATTTTCTCAAATTCTACTACTCACGCTCGAAAAATCTATCTTTCGGTGTTGTACTGAAAAATCTGGGGCTGCCGGCACGCGGAGAACCGCTTCCAACACTTTTCACCTCCGGCATAGCCTATTCCCCGGCCCGGCCGGTTACAATAGCGGTGGATTTCAATCTCCCCGTAAGTTTTAATCCCTCCGTACAGCCTGCCGAGAAATGGAACATCGCCACCGGAATCGATGTAAACATCGCCGAATTCCTCTCCGTTCAGGGAGGATTCCAGTTGAAAGAAAATCCGCGAATTAGTTTTGGAGGCGCTCTGGACCTGGAAAAGGTCAGCTTTATAGCCAACTACAACCTGGATCTCAGCGGTCGGCTCAATCCCCTGGATAAATTCAGTTTAGAAGCCAAGTTGAATCTCGGCGATTCAGGCAGATTAGCCCTTCAAACGAGGGTAGAAGAGCTCTATGCAAACGGTCTTGACGCTTACGCTAACGGTAATTTCAAACAGGCCATGTCAGACTGGGAGGAAGCCCTCAGACTGAATCCTGAGTTTCTGCCGGCCATAGATCTACTGAAAATTCTGAAGAAGCGAATTGAGCTTCAGGATGATATTCTGAGAAAACAAAAGGTTGGTGAGTAATAGATTATACTTGTCTGTTATTTCGTCAGTTATTTTAATCCGGCAACGGTTCTCTTGCAACGTTTGTAAACTGCATAGAGAGGGAAATCAATTTTTTTTGATTGAACCCATTTACTGATATGCTGGACATTGTAATTTTTTTCCGTGCTTTCCAGCATTTTTTCCAGCATTTTCTCATCCTTCCGGGTACTGTGCAGATTGAACATGATTTCACAAGCGCGGACAAAGTGCCTGGCTTCCTCTGCCTCTTCGCCGCTTATTTCCTTTCCCCGGGAAGCCGCTTCTGCTGCGGGTTGAACTATCTTTTGAGCAAGCTCTTCAAAAGTTCCGGACTCATTTTCGTGAAGATTCTGCTCAAGGTTCTTTACAAAATTGCTCTTCAGGAAGACAATTCGATCTACCGCCGTCCTTAGATCAAGGCGTTTCTTCCCTGCCAGATTCGATTTAATATCCCTTCTTCCCAGCAGGATATATGTAATAATAGACACTCCCAGGCCGGCGCCGATTTCATCTATCATCGGGATAGGATCCGGAATAACAAATTGCATAAAAAAGTATACAACTAAAAAGGCGACTGCCGAGAAAAGAAATTTAGGAATAAACCGGATATCCGAAACCCATTTTTTCACCCCCATCTCAATCATGCGATAGAGATCGTTCTTTAAAAGGGTCAAAGTCTCAATCCTGGGTTCTGAACCGTATCTCGCCCGGATCTCACTGCCCTCCAAACTCTGAACGAGTTTTTCCGATGTAGCAAAGGGATGGAGAATTATCGAGTCCCCTTCTTTACGGAATATATGGAATATATATAACAAAATTTTTGCTTCACTCATATACTAAGCTGATAATAATAACGGGAACCTTATATGTCAAGAAGATAAAACTTTTGTTTCGATGATCGATTCGAGCTCACGACGAATTCCTTCGATTTTCTCTCCTACCTCTTCCATTGCGGTACTCAAGTCATCTGTCGCCCGGCTGCAGCAGGAAGCATAAAACTTGATCTTGGGCTCTGTGCCCGATGGTCGAAGGGTAATTTTACTCTCATCTTCCAGAACGAATTGGATAACGTTGGATAAGGGAAGATCAATATCTTTCACATTCCTCTTTTCAGGCAAGTAGAGAGATGTTCCACTGCCGTAGTCCCGCATAACTGTTACGCTTATGCCTGCCCAAACCGTTTTCGGGTCTTTCCGTAATCTGTCCATAAAATCCGTCATGATCCTAAATCCTTCCTCTCCTTCGAATCTGCGAGAGATAAGGAGCTCTTCGAAGTAACCGTACCGGCGGTAAATATCATTCAACCGATCGAGCAGGGAGGTATTCCGGGAGAGATGGAAAAGGGTCATCTCGGCTGTCATTGCAGCAGCAGAGACAGCATCTTTATCCCTTACCGACGTTCCCACAAGATAACCGTAGCTCTCCTCGCCGCCGAACACATAATTCGGGCCGTTCTCCTGCAACTCGAACTCCCGGATCTTTTCAGCGATATACTTGAAACCGGTAAGAGTATCAAAGCAGAGAGCCCCATGGTCCTCCGCAATACGACGCTGCAGATCCGTTGTTACGATCGTCTTGACCAGCGCCGGTCTGGCCGGAAGCCGCCCCAGTTCACGAAGCGTAGAAAAAATATAATCTGCAAGCAGAGAACCCAGCTGATTTCCTGTTAAAAGAACAAATCCTTCAGGGGCCGGCACTCCGATTCCGAGCCTGTCCGCATCCGGGTCTGTACCCATCACGAGGTCCGCTCTGCTGCGTTGTGCCAGCTCCAGAGCCATCTTCATTGCCGACGATTCCTCCGGATTAGGATACTCAACCGTGGGGAAATTTCCGTCCGGCTTCTCCTGCTCGGGTACAAAATGGACTTTAATACCCATTTCCTCTAGAACGCCGGACACGGACATTCCTCCCGCCCCATGTAAGGGAGTATAAATAACATTCAACTCCTTACCTCGCTCGCGTATCAATTCGGGACGAAGGCTCTGCCCCCGAACCATGTTAAAATATGGCCCGTCCACTTCCCGGTCTATGATGGCGATAAGCCCCTTTTGCCGGGCCTCGGCCTCGGAAAGAACAAACAGCTCCTTCACGGCCCGAACCTCGCTGATTATGCCCCTGTCATGGGGCGGCACGATCTGTCCGCCGTCATCCCAGTACACCTTATAGCCGTTATAGTTTTTAGGGTTGTGGCTTGCCGTTATCACGATTCCGGCTCGAGCTTTCAAAAGCCGTACGGCAAATGACAGTTCCGGTGTAGGCCGAAGGGAGCTGAAAAGGTAGGCTTTAATGCCGTTTCCAGCCAGTATCCTGGCTGCTTCCATAGCAAAAAGATCGGAATACCGGCGGGAGTCGAAGGCAATCACCACACTTCCCTCTGATTTTTTTATATAATTAGCCAGCCCTTGAGTAACCCTTCGGACATTGTAGGGATTCATACGGTTGTATCCACCGCCGATAATACCTCTCAATCCCCCTGTGCCGAAATTGAGATCCGTGTAAAACCGGTCATTGAGCTCTTCCCAATTATCGGATCCAATCAGTTCCTCCACCTCTTTCCTGAAACGCGTTGATTCCTCATTACGGATATATTCGTCAGCCTTTTTCCTGATCCTTTCTTTCTGCATAGCATTAACCTCATTAAAAAAACGCCCTTTATTAAGGCCCTGACTATTTGGTTTCAAGAACTTTCTCAATAAGCTCCAGGTCTTTTTTCAAATTCACGCTGTCCGGTATCTGCTCAAGAGCCTTCTCGATAAGCGCCTTAGCCTCTTCATATTTTCCAGCGTTGAAAGCCCCTGCCATGGCGTTATGTATCTTCGCTTCGTAGTTATGGCGATACACGTTCCGGCTGTTAAGGAGATTTTCATCTCCCCCTAAAAGATCGATCCCTTCCTCAATACAGTGTAAGGCTTCGAGGTAATTTTGCCCTTGTGAAATTTCCTGTGCCTTGACCTGGTAGATATGCACCATATAGCTCCGCCGCTGCTGCTCGTTCAATTCTCCGTTGTTGAATTGCTCTTCGATCAATGTCCGCGCCTTTTCCAAGTCCTTCTCTTTGAAAAGCGTGACTATCCAGTTATGAAGAATATCCCCCTTCTGGCCGGTCAGTTTGGGGTCTGCTGCAAAAACTTGCCTGGATGAATCCCCGAGTATGCTTCCGATTGACTCCCCCAGGTCCTCCAATACCTGATCGAGAAAGTCAATTGCCTTATCGTAATCCTCGTTCTGATTATGATAAGTAGCCACATTCATTATGGAAGCCACCATCTTGTCATAAGTACCCCGATCCTGCATTAAAAAGTAAGCGTTAATTGAAGTTCCTGCTGCTTCCCGGTATTGCTCTTTGGTATTCAGGATGGAGCTCCGGTTCTGAAGGATCAGTGCCAGGATACCCTTTTCTCCTGTTTCCTGTCTGGAGCTGTAATTTGTCGGTGGAACATAGCTGTAACCTGTAATATGCCCGAATTTATCGAGAAACTCCCTTTTCTCTCCGGGATTGAAACCGTAAATGTTCGTCGTTTCCACATCGTATTCTTTATCACCGATTGTTACGATGCAGAAGGCATGATCCTTTGTTTTAACCCCTTTTACCTGGAGACCCACGGATCTTGCGAGAACGAGGTATAGCACAGCCGATGAAACGCAATTGTACCTGCCGGTATCGAGCATCACATCAATCCTGGTTTGAGGCTCCTCGTAAAGGACGAGAAGCTTCTCGTGCATAAAATAAAGGACCTTTTCCGCCAGTGCCACAGGATCCATAATGCTTGCAGCAGCCAAAGAAAATTCTTTCACCAGTGCCTTGAAGTTTTTCCTGTAATCTCTCAACATGGTGTCATCCACATCAGAAAAGATCAAAGAAGCATCGATGATTTCATTAAGGTCAATGGGCTCATTTCTACTGCCGAGTTTGACTGCCATGCTGTCCGGCAGCAGTCGGGGTATAACCGGGCTTTCCTGTGCAGAGACTTGCACGACGAGAAAGATACTGAATATTATCCCGAAAATCCGGGAAGAGGGATTTATCATTTCTATACGCTTATCATTTTTAGAAATATTAGCTATATTATGATTCATAATCAAGTATTGGCTGTCAGGACTTTAAAATATGGATCTCGGGTTTGAAGGGAAAATACGGTGCATCTGCCATCTCAAAAGTAAAGGTTCCCTCAATATGGCGATCGATGAAGCCTTGAGCATCATAGTAGACAAGGGACTGCCGGTAATCCGTTTCTACGGATTCTCTCCGCCTGCCCTTTCCGTCGGGCGTTTTCAAAAAACGGATAAGGCGATCTTCTTTCAAGAGCTGAAAAAGGATGGTATGGACTTTGTTCGCCGGCCTACAGGCGGTCAAGCCGTTCTTCATGACAACGAGCTTACCTATTCTGTCATTCTCGCCAGGACTCATTTCTCTCCTTTCAATCACAGAAAGGTCTACCAATTTATCTCATCGCTGCTGATCGAAGGATTGAAAACCCTCGGCATTTCTTCTTCCTTCAGCACCATCCGGACAGGGCAGACCCGAAATCCTGACTGTTTTGCCTCCACCGGTGAATATGAGATCATCACTGCTTCCGGAAGGAAAATAATAGGCAGTGCCCAGACCACGACACGAACATCGTGCCTTCAGCACGGCGCCATTCCTTTGGATAACTCATTTAGCAATCTCCGCCACTATCTTAAAAACCCGCCGAAAATCGAAAATCCTGCCCCAAGCAGCCTTGAAGAAGAGCTGGGTAGATCGGTGGGATTTGAGGAAACTCTGCTCGCTTTTCAGGAAGCATTCGGAAAATCACTCGATCTGGAGAACTCTGAACTGACCGGGGAAGAAAAGTCTATCAGCGATGAACTGGTCAGTGCTAAATACGAAAGTGAAGAGTGGAATTTCAAACGATAATGGTGACTAAGGAGGCGTAAAAGAATAACTTACCTTTTTAGCGTGATTTTCAGGATTGCATAAATATGTCAAGTAAACAGTGCATACAGCATAAAAGCCTCCAGAATCACCCATGACGTGATAGATCAATCTCACACAGAAAAGGAACTTGTTG
>CBDUZM010000117.1:0-8085 GCA_965371685.1 uncultured Spirochaetaceae bacterium
GTTCTCTACCTCGATCCCCCATACAACAGCCGACAATACATAGATTGTTATCAGGTGTTGGAAAATATCCTTCGCTGGGACAAACCGCAGTTATATGGGAAGACTAAAAAATTTAACCGCGGCCATTTAAAAAGCCGCTTTTCGAAGAAAAGCGAAGCATCAGGCGCTTTGTCGGAATTGATAGCTAAAGCGGATTTTCGCCATATATTTATAAGCTACAACAATGAAGGTATAATCCCGGACGAGACAATTAATACCAGCCTGCAGAAGCGGGGCAAAGTCGACGTCCTCGAAAAAGATTACGTAATATTCGGCAGCGGGGCAGGCAGGTCTGTCAGACGTCCGATTACCGAACGTCTGTTCTGCTGCGAAGTCACGTCGCCGCCTCGATATTGAATACGACAATGTTATATGCCGGCGGTGCAAACTGCATCTCAATAAAAGGTTTTATCAGGTGAAACAGAATTATTTAGACTTCCGTGATACCGGAACTTCGGAGCAACTCTCTAAAAATGACAAAACCGAGCTTTTTTCCGATTCGGGGAAGAGTAGAGGATTTTATTCCGGGAAAAACCGGTTGAATGATCTTACTGGAAAGGAGTGGGTTTACTGGACCAGGAGTGTAATCAACAGGCAATATCCCCCCAATCTTCAGCACAAGCTCCGGTCACAGCATGGGGGGCAAAAACCTCCGGATCTGTGCAGGAACTTGATAGAAATTTTCACGAAAAAAAATCAGTCTGTTCTCGATCCGTTCGCAGGAGTGGGAAGTACCCTTCTCGGCGCCGCGCTCTGTAACAGAACCGCCTGCGGCATAGAGATAGAATCCGGGTACATCGATATCTACAGAGAAGTTTGCCGCAGGGAAAATCTAAGCGAACAGACGATTATCTGCGGCGACAGTCGTGTGGAGCTCGAAAATTTGGCGGAGCAGGGACACAGGTTCGATTTCCTTCTTACCGATGTTCCCTACTGGCACATGGATTCTGTCCCCAGGAGCAAAGGCAAGTACAAACGTGCCGGCGAGGAAGCCGTGGAGGGGAGACGGACCAAACTGAAACCTTTCCGGGGTGTCCAGTACGACTCTAAACAGCACTGGATCGAGCAGATGACACCGATATTCGAAAAATCCATCGTACTTCTCAAGAAGAATCATTACCTTGCCGTTTTCATAGGGGATATGTACAATAACGGCGAGTATCACTTCTTGAGCGCCGATCTTGCCGATATTCTGAAAAAACTTAATATGACAATGAAAGCAAATCTCGTCTGGTACGACGTGAGCAAATCGCTCCACATCTACGGCTACCTGTACCAGTACATTCCATCGATGATTCACCAGAACGTACTCATTTTCCGCAAGGAAAAATATTAAAAGAGCTCATCCAACTGACCAAGGACGGAAGCGACAATTTTTTCTCCCGCTCCTTTCTCATACCTCGCAACACCGGTGGAGGTTTCGTATCCACCCTCCTTAAAAGCTTCCGCGGTGGGAATGTAGCCTATACAATCGTTGGCGAGCTCTATGACGACTGTGTGCTTCGCTGGCGAGGCCTTTTTTATCTGCATTCCGAGCTCACAGAACGCTTCCCCCGGCACTCCCACTATGGCGAGATTTCCCACACGAAGCACCGTCACCTCAACCCAATCATCCTCTTCCTGGACTTTGTAGAGGTCCAGGTACAGAAGGGCATAATACTCATCCGGCAGCCCGTCTACCTGCGCAGGTGAGGGCTTTTTTTTCGCCTTTTTCAGGATTTCTTCACTCCACTTCCGCTGTTGTTCGCTGATCCTTATACGCTGTAAAGCAACCATCTTCCGGGAAACCGCTATCTCCGTTCCCTCGAGATCGACAGCAGAGCAGGTCCCTTCTACTGCGGAAGCAGCCAGCATATACCCTATTCGCTGGGACATTTTAAAACCTCGTCCCTGAAGAGGATCCTGATAATCAATATGATTTATGTTGCCGCAGCAGCCGTTGAAGAAAGCCGTCATAAATCCTGACCCAAAAGTCTTTCGCATAGCTTCGCTCAGGTACCCCGGGTAGTCCGCCGTGTAAAGCCAGTTGTCCCCTGCAAGGACTGCCGGATGAAGACCGAAATTTATAAGTGCCGCTCCGGCGCTTCCTCCCTGCTCCGCAAGGAGCGTAATAACCTGCGGGTCTATGGGGCCTCTTGGACCGGTCGTGAATCCGGGAGGAAACTCCTCCCAGTTCGGGTGGGTGGTTCCGTCCGTGCACGCTATGCGCCTGTTAAAGGAAATTCGCTCTTCGACACTGTAACCTACACGCAGAGCGCCCTCCTGTAAATTTTCTACAGCGAGGACAACGGCGGAAGCCGCCTTGACAAGGAAGACATCCATGACCTTCGCGTCTGCCACGGGCATTTTCGGGCGCGGGAAAGTCAACGGCCCGCCGTGAGTATGGGTTGCCGCGATAAGTATGTTATTTCCTTCTATATCACACTGCGATGTGATGTAATCTCTCATCATGGCAACATTCTCCCGGAGCAGCAGGCACACATCAACGGAGAGAAGGGCAATTTTTTTTATACCATTGGAAAAGACCAGGGCATGGGAAAAGAGGGGGTCATGAATGCCGCGGGAAAAGTAATCCGTACGAAAATTGCCCACTATAGGCAGGCTTCCGGGTGTGAAATCTACCTCTGCAAAACCTACCAGCAATTTATTCACATCGTTCCTCCTCAACAAATAATAGATCGCTTTTTATGTTCAACCGTCTGAAAGCAAATCTTTCAAGGCTTTCAAAAAAGCTTTCATATTGATAGGTTTCGTAAATACGTGAGCCGCACCGAACTGCTTCACTATATTCTGAAAGGCGTCGGATTCGATTGGAAAGTGCCCCGTAATTACAATGGTTTTCAAATCGGGGTACTCGGTGTTCAGCTCCATCATGGTCTCTATCCCTCCCTTCGGGGGCATGACAATATCGATAACCATTAAATCCACATTACCCTGGTGGATCTGTCTGATAGCTTCCGAGCCGCCGGAAGCCTCTTCCACGGCATATCCGGAAGCCTCCAGCTCGATACGGAGCAACCTGCGTATAACAGGATCGTCATCCACCACGAGTATGCATCCCATACACTACCCCCTCTTCAGATCCAGAGTTTTCCTCGCTGTCTGCATGATCAAGTGTTTTTTCTGCCGATATTGTCGGCGAAGGTGACCATGTTATTCTTTGCAAAATGAGTAAGTTTCTCCTTATATCCTTCCCAGAAAGCTTTCTCTCTTTTCTTTGTGTACTTGTAAGGTTCAATCGACTTCCTGGAGAAAATCCTTATGCTCTCAGAAGGAATCCTTCTAAAGAACTTGAACTCCTTTATCTCATCAAACTGAATACGCGAGATATCACCCTTCTGCAAATTCACTATCTTGAATTTATTCTTGATCATCACCATTAGTACAAGCTCTGTCTTGTCAATCAATATATGCGGTTTCGCCATACCTGTGCCTCTCCTCTATTTTTATACTCTTATAATCATTCATATTATAGCCAACCGGTCGCTTCTGCAAGAAGCCTTACGAATGCCAGATAATTCTCCCAGGACACGTCGGGCGGTATGCCGTGATCGCAGCCGGGAATATAGCCGCCGCTCTTCACTACGGGAAGCACTCGCCGAATTTCCGTCTCCAGGACAGCGCCTCCTTTTGCCATGGCCCTTTTATCCACCCCCCCCCTGTAAGCCATCTTGCGCCCGAATTCTTCCCGGAAGAGGACCAGGTCGTTGCCTGCCGCCACTTCTATGGGATCGCAGGCATTGATTCCCGCGTCCATCCATATGGGTATCAGGTCTGCTATGTAACCGTCCGAGTCCATGGCATATATTGGACAACCCGAAGACCGGATCAGCTCTCCCCAATGGCAGTAGGTGGGAAGAATAAACTCCCTCACCATATCCGGTGAAATCATGGGATGCTCCTTGTAGGCCATGTCTTCTGAGAGATGCACATAATCCGGGGTAAAGTGCTCAAACGCCCGCTCGAGAAGCCGCCCCACATATGTCTTCCAGAAGTCGATCATATCACGCACCAGATCAGGATCGTCGTAAAAGAGCAGGCATAAACGTTCGAAGCCGACCCATTCCCGCAGCTGCCAGAAAGGGCCTGAGAAACTAAACCCCACCACCCAGTTCCTCTCCTCCAACCTCTTACCCAGGCTCTCGGTATTCGGCGGCAGCCTGGACGGGTCTTCAGGATCGTAGCGTTCCTTCATCCGTTCCCAGTCATCCCGGCTTTCCACCGGACAGCGGATCCAGCTTCGGGTGACAAAGTCTATGGCCTTCCGAAGGTACACGGGAGAATACTCCTTGCCGATCTCGCAGATATTCCCCTTCCAGTCCTGGACTATACGGGAGCTTTCTTTTTCCTCGATAATCTTTTCCTCGAATTGAGGAATCATTCTCTCTACTACGGTAAACCCCTCTCCGCTCTCCGGCCAGGGAAAGCGTCCGCCCACCTCTCTATAGACATACTCGGGAATTTCCCTGGGTTTGATTGAACCGGGGAGCCCCTGGCTGTGCCAGACTTTCCGGGTGGACTCTCTTCCGCCTCCCGGTTCCAGGGGAACACGGTCCGGCTCGCCGAACGGTTCTCCGAAAAGCAGCGTAGTAATAAAGCGTTCTCTAGGTGTCATCACAGCTCTCCTTGATTTACAGCGACTATACAATATGTTATATATAATGGCTATCATAAGGAAAATAAAACAATACATCCTGCTTGAAAGGAAACATCACCTATGAATGAATTTGATGTGGGCAGGCTTCCCGCGCTTCTGAACGCCGACTATGACCGCATAGCACTGGCCAGACGGAGGCAAAGCGCTTTTTTCCGGGGAGAGAAGCCCGATGCATGGCCGATTCTCTTCCACGCACCGCTCACTCCGGAGCAGGAGGAGATTCCAGATGCCAACTATGAAGAGGCTTTTTACAGCCAGGAGAAAATGCTCTGCTCCCAGGTACGACTGGCATGCGAAACAGCCAATGCGAGGAGCGACGCAGTGCCTTCTATCAGGGCTAATCTCGGTACGGGCGTCACTCTATCCTGCATAGGCCTTAAGCAGCTCGTGTTCCCGGATAAAATGCCATGGCTTCGTGCCCACCTCACGAAGGAACAGGCTGTTAAACTCGAACCGGATGACATTAAAGTGCAGGGGGATTTTCAAAGGGGCCTGGATTACATGCGTTACTTCCGGACAATCATGGGCGCCAGTATGCCTGTCTACTGTTTCGATACCCAGGGGCCTTTCGATCTCGCCCACCTGCTCATCGGCGACGATCTCTTTTACGCACTCTACGACGATCCCGCATATGTTCATAATGTGCTCGAAATTTGTCTCGAGATCGATATAAAAACATATACATGGATGAAAGAAATCAACGGAGAAGCGGAGAACACACATTATCACGCCAACTCCCTCTATGCGGAAAACATCAGTATAAGGTGCTGCGAGGATACCACTGTCGTTGTTAGTGATGACCAAATGGAGAAGTTCGCCCTGCCCTATACCCAACGGCTGGCACAATACTTCGGCGCCGCGTGGGTTCACTACTGCGGGCGCAACGATCATCTGACCGAAGCGCTCTGTCATATGCCCGAGATCAGAGCCGTAAACTTCGGCTTTATTCCCGGTCATGAGCAGATACAGCCTTTCGACAAGATCATGTCTATGTGCCGTGAGCACGATACCATATACTTCGGTGAATGGCCGCGTTATGAAGGAGAAACCGGCAGGGATTATTTAAAAAGGCTGCATTACTGGACAAGCCAGGGAGTATTTCTCGCCGCCGGTAATCCGGCTCTTGAAGAACCCGACGGCTTCGCTTCCGTCGATGAAGCTCTCAATTACTGGTACAACCTGTAAAACAGCACAACGCGGAAGCGTTATCCTGCAGTTATTTCGCTGTAAATGTCCTTTCCGGCTATATCGCTCCATAAGCCGATGATCTTCCGCCACATCGAGCCGGGCTTACCATCGCCGATGGGTACTCCGTTAATAGTGACTACGGGCGCCATGCAGTATGGAGTTGTAGGCATCCAGGCTTCATCAGCATTTATCACATCATAGACCTGAATATCATCTTCTATAAACGGGATTTTCATATCACCGAGTATTTCAGTAAGCACTGTTAAGCTTATTCCCCAAAGAATGTTGTTCCGCCTCGGAGATACTACAGTCCCGTTTCTGAGAATAACGAAATTGGATCCGCCTGTTTCCGCAATATTGCCGTGAATATCGAGGAAAAGCGGGGTTGCTTTAGGATTTTGAGCGCGTATTTCCTGTTCGCCAATCCACATGTGGAGACGGTTGCGGTTCTTAATTTTCGATGAGAGGCACTGTGGAGGCCAGTGCCTCGGCGCTGGTGTGATGCAGTCAATACCTTTCAGAAAGTAACCTTTCCATAATTCGAACGGCATGGGAAAGCTGTGCAAAACATAACTGGGTTTCAGTTCGTCTGACAATCCCGCTGCTCCGGCGTAAACACTGTTTTCGCCGGCTGTAATATAATAAACAAGTCCGAGCTCCCGTTCCGGATCTATTTTGCAGTTGTGATCGATGATCTTCCCCGAAATAGCAATAGTCTCCTCATAACTCACCGGCGGCGTGATATGAGCATATCTGCATGAGCGGTAGAAACGTTTTACGTGATCTTCCATACGGTACGGCTTTTGATTGAATGTACGAAGGAAATCCGTTACAGATGCCCCCAGAACAATACCGAGATCATAAATAGCCAGCTTGCAACTGGAAAGCGGCACATATTGTCCTTTAAGATAAGCAATAGGTTCATTCATAATGACCTCCTGCAACGGTAGCTGAAGTAGTTTCTAATAAATTTTTTCAACATTAATGTCAAGGCGTCCCTGAAAAAAGGTAACCGGCAATCTTCATCACTCGCTACAGACCAAAACATCATACATGCACCTTCATACAGATCTTTCTATTCTCGCTGGTACCGTTCAAATCACAACCCGGCCGGTGGATGTCGTGCGGGAAAAATACCACGAACATACCTGGCGCCATTGCGATAGAAGAAAAAGTTTCAGGCGCCTTGAGTATTATCACGTCCTCGGCCTCGTCATACCCACCTTGCGGTTCAAGCTCCTGGCCTAAAACTATATCCATTCGCTCCCGGCCGGCGAGGATGACCTGAACGTCTATGTATTTTTCGTGGGCCTCGAACTTCCGCTCTTCGGCAGGAAATGTTTCATATGTCATCACCCTGGCGAAAATATCTCTGCCTTCAACCTCATATTCGCCGTCCGGCCGGGAAATGTTAAAATCCCTGGCATAGGTAATAGCCTTATAAAGCGCATCGCCTTCATGGCAATATAACCCTATGTTCTCAAATATATCGTAAATCATAAAGTTCCACCTCTCACTCTTTTATATGGATTATCCCCTATCGCGGTTATCATAATATGATATTATATAGTAACTTCAGTTATTGGGCATGCTAAACTTAAAATGGTGCAATAGGTCAAAAATAAAATGTCTCTTTTTCAAGAAATTTACCTGTTCTTAAGAGTTCATCTACCTCCGTATCGGCGTATAGGTATGAATATGGAGTTATAATAGTTCCTTTGTCAAGCATTCTGGTATTTCCAAAACCACCTCCGTAATCATAATAATCAGGGATTTTTTCATCTTCTTCGATATTAGGATAGCGTTCACAGGTGGCGCCTTCATATACATGCACCTGATGTCCATTCTCATGGAAATCATACAATGCGGTAATGACTTTCTCTGAGTTCTTGACAATATCCGGAACGAAGCGGATTGACGGCCGGACCATGTTCAATATGCTGAAATAAATTATGAATGGACAACGGGCCTGGTATAGGATAGAATAAAATTCCGAGAATCCTGTTGTTTTGAGAAGGGAGTGAACCTATGAGTTCCGATCAGAAATCCTATTATCTATCCAAATTGAGAAAGGCAATCATTTTTCGCTATCTCAAAGATGACACACTGCTGAAGATACTTGATCTTGCCCATATCGTGAAATATAGACCAAACGACCAGATAATCTCAGAAGGAGAAGTTAGCCCCTACAAGTTCGCCAT